>NZ_JBTNDH010000023.1:0-63186 GCF_054511095.1 Arthrobacter sp. TMN-49
GCCCACGCGCCCGAGGGACCCGCCACGAGCGTGCGAGCGGTGGGAGGGCGCGGGTGGGCCCACGCGCCCGAGGGACCCGCCACGAGCGTGCGAGCGGTGGGAGGGCGCGGGTGGGCCCACGCGCCCGAGGGACCCGCCACGAGCGTGCGAGCGGTGGGAGGGCGCGGGGACTAGTGGGCTAGCTTGAGCCCCACGATGCAGCCAACAAGGCCCAGCAACAGCAGGATCTTCACGACCGAGACGGCTTCTGCGCCGGTGACCATGGCGTAGGTGACGGTGAGTGTGGCACCGATGCCCACCCACACGGCGTACGACGTCCCGATGGGCAGGGTCCGCATGGCCCAGGCAAGCCCGGCCATGCTGGCAATCAGGGCCACCCCAAAAACAATGCTGGGGGTTAGTTTAGTAAAACCTTCACTCTTGCCCAGGGCCGTGGCCCACACAGCTTCGAGCAGTCCCGAGACGATCAAGATAATCCAGGCCATGACAATTTCTCCTAGACGCCGTCTTGTCGCTGGCCGGGTACGGCGCACCTCGTCCGGGTGCCATCTGGCATCTTCCAGTCTGGCACAATCCGCGCAAGGGCAAAAATACGGCAAACTGCCAGCAACAAATACGGTTGACAACATGATCTGAGCTACTAGGCTGAAGAAAGTTGGGGCGCAAAAGACCCCAGGAGCGAAGGGAGGTGCCTATTGTCTATTTTTGACGATATCAAGGGCAAGGCTGAGGGATTTATCAGCGGCAAGGAAGATGCCATCAAGGGTGGCATTGACAAGGTCGGTGATTTTGTCGATGAGAAGACTGGTGACAAGTTCAAGGACCAGATTGACTCAGCACAACAGGCAGCGTCGAGCTTTGTAGACGGCGCAGCAAAGTAACTCACCTTTCGCTCTTGATCGGAGCGTCAAGAAGGCGTCGGTTCCGTCGAGAGACGGAACCGACGCTTTTCGCGTTCAATGAGGACTTAGCCGACGGGCGCGGGCACGCTCAGTTCCTGGGCTTCACGCGCCAACGCCGTCAACCGTGACACTGCACGGAAGTACTTCTTCTGGTAACCACCGCTCATCATCTCGGGTGTGAACAGCTGATCCAGCGGCACCCCGCTGGCCAAGATCGGCACATCCTTGTCGTAGAGCCTGTCCGCCAGCACCACAAAGCGCAACGCCACGGACTGCTCGGTGATGGTGTGCACATTGCGCCACACAACAGCGTCAATGCCCCCCAGCATTTGGCGGTAGCGGGAGGGGTGCACACCGGCCAGATGGTCCACCAGGGTGCCAAAGTCATCCACGGCCACAGTTTGCCCGGCAAAGTCCTGGCGCATCCGCGCGTCCAAATCACTGTTGGCAATGGGCTCAGGCGGGGTGGGCAGGCCGCGATGACGGAAATCCTCACCGTCGATGTGCAGGATCTCAAATTGATCGGCGAGCACCTGAATCTCGCGCTGGAAGTCGACAGCCGCGAAGCGCCCGTCACCTAAGGAACCCGGCAGGGTGTTGGAGGTGGCAGCCAACTTCACTCCGGCGTCGGCCAGTTCACGCATGAGCCGGGACATCAGCACCGTGTCGCCGGGATCGTCCAGCTCAAACTCGTCAATGCAGACCAGCTTGTACGCGCTGAGCGCCTCCACCGTCTTACGGAAAGACAGGGCGCCCACCAGGTTGGTGTACTCCACAAAGGTGCCGATGGCCTTGGGACCCTCCACCTGATGCCACAGCGAGGAGAGCAGGTGGGTCTTGCCCACACCAAAACCGCCGTCGAGGTAGATCCCGGCACGGCCAGTGGCCACCTTGGGCTTTCCGCCGAAGAGTTTCCGCAGCCCCGTGGCCGGCTTATGCGCCGCGCCGGCGGCAAACTCGGCCAGCATTGTCACGGCCTGCGCCTGGGAGGGCTGCGCAGGATCCGGGCGGTAGGTGTCGAAGGAAACGCCGTCAAAGCGCGGCGACGGGACAAACCCCGCCAGCAGTTCCTCCACCGAAACTGCCGGGCGGCGGGTGGAAAGTTGCTCAACGTGTACCAAGGATGTTTCCGATCATCAAGAATTTTCAGGCGTTCGTGCTAAGCGCGGCGCAGCTCACGGGTACAAGAATACCCACGGCATATTGCCTTGCGTTAACGCTCGGGAAGTAAACGGTGCCGCAGCTGGTTACGCTAATAGTCAGGAATAGCTGCTGCGCCTTCAATCCGCGGAGCAGTTTATACGAAGGAGCACCATGCCTGTTGCAGTTGAAACAAATGAAAAGTTCGCAGCCTACGCCCACCCGGAGCGTCTGGTTTCCACGCAGTGGCTCGCCGATGCGCTGGCCCATGGCTCGGCAAACAACGGCAGTCTTGTGGTGGTGGAGTCCGACGAGGACGTGCTGCTGTACGAGACGGGCCACATTCCCGGTTCGGTCAAGATTGACTGGCACACGGACCTGAACGACGACGTCACCCGGGACTACATTGACGGCGCGGCTTTTGCCCTGCTCGCCACGGCCAAGGGCATCTCGCGGGACACAACTGTTGTTGTTTACGGCGACAAGTCCAACTGGTGGGCCGCCTACGCGCTGTGGGTGTTCACCTTGTTCGGCCATGAAGACGTTCGCCTGCTCGACGGCGGCCGCGACAAGTGGATTGCCGAGGGCCGCGAACTGACCACCGAGGCCACGCCCACCACGCCGTCCGACGGCTACCCGGTGGTGGAGCGCAACGACGCACCCATCCGCGCCTACAAGGATGACGTGCTGGCCCATCTGGGCAAGCCGCTCATTGATGTCCGCTCCACCGAGGAGTACACGGGCGAACGCACCCACATGCCCGCCTACCCTCAGGAAGGCACTCTGCGCGGGGGCCACATCCCCACCGCCGCATCCATCCCGTGGGCTCGCGCCGCCGCAGAAGATGGCAGCTACCGTTCCCGGGAAGAACTCGAGGCTCTGTACCTGGGCGAGGCCGGTTTGCTGCCCGGCGACGACGTTGTGGCGTACTGCCGCATCGGTGAGCGCTCCAGCCACACGTGGTTCGCGTTGAAGTACTTGCTCGGCTTTGACACTGTGCGCAACTACGACGGTTCCTGGACCGAGTGGGGCAACGCCGTCCGCGTGCCCATCGCCGTTGGGCCCGACCGTGGCGCACTGCCCAGCGCACCCTGACGTCCTCCCACGAGTTTCCAGGCAACAAGAAAGAATCGTACGATTTAAGCAATGACTACTTCACAAGCACTTCCGCCGGCACTGGCCGAGATCGTCAATGATTTCCAGGAACTTGAGGAGCGCGATCGTTTGACGCTGCTCCTGGAGTTCTCGCGGTCCCTGCCCGACTTGCCCGAACGTCTAACAAACCATCCCGAGCTGCTGGAACAGGTGATGGAATGTCAGTCGCCACTGTTCTTAACTGTTGAGTCCGAAGTGACCGAGCGGGGCGAGGTCATGCGGCTCTTCTTCAAGGCGCCCCGTGAAGCCCCCACAACACGCGGCTTTGCCTCGGTCCTGTTTGAGGGGCTGGATGGTTTGACTGCTGCGGAGATTCTGGCAGTGCCCGATGACATGCCCGAGCAGTTGGGCCTGACACGCGCCATCTCGCCGCTGCGCATGCGCGGCATGTCAGCCATGCTGGGCCGCGTCAAGCGCAAGATCGTAGCCGGGGCTCACCCGGCGGCGTAAACCGGCTGTCAGCCGCCGCGGCTAGGCCTCCGTGGTGGGCCCGGCAGCTGATTCGCGCGGCAGGCCGTGCCGGCCCAGGCGGGGGCGCAGCCAGGTTTCCACCACGTTGACCCACCGTTGCGGATCCACATTCCACTCCTTGGTGTGCCGGGCCTTGCTGAACGGCTCGAACGTGACCATTTCCGGGTTGCGCCTGGCCAGTTCGGCTGTGGGCTCATACGGGACAAAGTCGTCGTCGATGCTGTGCAGAATCAACGACGGCGTCCGCAGCTCGATGGCCCGGGTCACCCAGTCCATGCTCTTGAAATCCATCGGCGCAGCCAACCCGGTGATGCGCCTGCCCAGTGGATGGCTGAGCATGAGTTGGCCATACCGGCCAATGTAGTCCGGGATCCGGTTCATCTGGGCTTGGTGGGCAAGAACGTTGACCCAGCTGATCACCGGGGCATCCAGCACCATGGCCAGCACATGTTTGCGGTTGCGGGCTTGATCGGCCGTTTGCAAACTGATGGCCCCGCCCATGGAATTCCCAAACAAGACCACATCCTTGGCGCCGCGGGAGACGGCATAGTCAATGGCCACCTCCACATCCTGCCACTCGGTGATGCCCAGACCGTACCTGCCGTCGGGCGTTGCCGGGGCGTCGCCGTCGTTCCGATAAGAGATCAACAGCGAGTTCATGCCCAGCTTCTGCGCCGTGGGAACAGCGCGCAAACCCTCGATGCGGGTGGCGCCGCGGCCATGAACCATGATGGCCCAGGTGGGTCCGGGATTCAATGCTGGAATCAGCCAGGCCGGCGCCTGGCCCACCGGCAAATCAAGGGTGACATCCTCATAGGCCAGGTCCATCTGCTCGGGATGCGAGTGAAGGTTGCCCGACCACCAGCCGGCCGTGGCCGTGCGCAGGTCGCCACCGTAGACGGCGATGACCTCGCGGGTGACACTGCCTTCACGCGGCACATAGGAGATGATCGGGCCCACGATGGCATGCGCCGTGCTGCCATTGAAGTACAGCCCGTACGTTCCCTCGATGATGGTGTCAGGCGTTGCCTCAAGCACCACCTGCTGCTGGGGGCCCTTGGCGATGACAGCCAAGATGGCGATGTCGGCAAGACGCTGCTTCTCCGGTGTCACCACCCTGCGGGCAAAATAGGCCGCGAGCCCGGAGGTGGCTGTGACCACCACGGCGGCACCAACGCCCGCCGCACCGGCACCCAGGGCACCCCATTTGAGCCATTTGTTGGACTGCTGTAACGAGGTTGCCATATCACCATTGTCCCAACAGCTGCCGGGTGCGTCGAGCGGCGCACCGGCCGCGTCCGTAACTTTCTTCGCACAACTTGCCCGCGTGGCATTGTTTATAGTCCGCGGAAGCCTAAGCTGGTGCCATGAGCGATACGATCATCATCCTGACAGAAGAACCGCTAACAGCCGTGGACGTGGCCAACATTACTGACCTGTACGGCCCGGACGACGACGTCGAACTGGTGCTGCTGGTGCCGGCCGACACCAAACGGAACTTGTTTGTGGATGTCATTGACCAGCTGACCATGCTGGACTTGCCGGGGGCCCTGCGCGAGCTCCGCGAGAAGCCCGACGCCGACACTGTGCGTGCCGAGGCCAACGAAACCTTGGCGGCGTCCTTGGCCGTGCTGGAAACATCCGGGGCCAAGTTCAGCGGCAGCGTTGCCGTGGGCGACGCCGTTGCCTCCCTGGTGGCCAGGGTCAACGACTCTGGCGCCCGGCAGGCGGTGGTGGTTACCCGCCCCCATGCCGTGGCCGATACGTTCCGACAGGACTGGGCTCATCAGGCACAACGCAAACTCGGTTTGCCAGTTTTGCATTTGTACTCGGGCTCGGGATTTATTGGCGACTCCTAAGCGTTGACATAGTCATGACTACCTCCGAAGGTTCGCCAGAACCGGCAATAGTAAAAACCGATGAGCAATGGCGCAAGGAACTGACACCGCAGGAGTATCAGGTGTTGCGCCAGGCCGGAACCGAAAGGCCCTACACCGGCGAGTATTGGGACGCCACGCAGGAAGGCGTGTACGAATGCCGAGCCTGTGGGGCCGAACTATTCACCTCCAAGGAAAAGTTCTCCGCCCATTGCGGCTGGCCGTCCTTCTTTGCGCCGCTGGCCGAGGGCACTGTGCGTTATTTGCATGACAACACCCTGGGGATGAAACGCGTGGAGGTCAGGTGCACCGCGTGCGACTCGCACCTTGGCCACCTCTTTGAGGGTGAAGGTTACGACACCCCCACGGATCAGCGTTTCTGCATCAACTCGGTGAGCCTGACGTTGCGTGAGAGGCCGCTGGAGCTGTCGCCAGACGCGCCAAAGAACACCTGAGCGCGAGAGTTTCTTATGCTCATGGCATTTTCACATTAGATTTACTGTTCCGTTGCTACGCTCGGGAAAAGCCCCGAACGCACAGTAGTAAAGGACAAATCTCATGACTCTCTCGATGGCACCAGCCGATGTCACCTCCGCCTTTGATTACGGCACACTGGCGGGTCACCCTGCCTGGTTGGCCCTGAAGGGTGCCGCCACCGAGCTGGCGTTGCTGCAGGTTAAGGACGGCTCGGTGCCCGAGCCTGCAGATCATGGCGCCGCCACGGACTTGATCGAAACCATCACGGATTCCATCAAGGACCTGGCGCCGCACTTCCCCCACGACGGCGAGTACCTGCGCCTTTTGGTGCACGACTTCACCACGTGGGTTGAGCGCGGCCTGGGTGTCCCGGACTTCCTGGATTCACTGCTGGCCTTCAACCCGCAGAACCACCGGATTAACGGTCTGGGCCACCTGGTGGTGTTCCCCATGTACACCCAAAACGGCTCAACCTCACGTCTGGTGGAGGCCGTTTTGGTGGAGGTCATCTGGCCCGAATTCATTGGCGAGCTCGAAGCCGGCAGCTACTCCAACAAGCTGTTCGTTCCGCTGCGCTTCATTGACTTCACCCCCGGGTATGACAGCAACTCCGCCGTGCTGTTCCCGGAGAGCGTCGCCGTGCGGGAGACACCGACGTTCACTTGGGGCGCCATCTTCCAGGACCGCGAGGCCGCCCGCTTCCGCCGCGTGGTGCGCGAGGCTGCCCACGTGACCCGGCTGGAATTGCCCGCTGACGCGCTGGAGCTCCTGGAGAATCAGGAACTTACGCAGGAAACCTTCGTCATGTGGGATTTGATCCACGACAGAACCCACATGCGCGGGGACCTGCCCTTTGACCCGTTCATGATCAAACAACGCATGCCGTACTTCCTGTACTCGTTGGAGGAGCTCCGCTGCGACTTGACGGCCTACCGCGAATCGGTGGCGATCGAGCATGACGAAACAGCCTCACCGGAGGCACGCCAGCACGCCAAGCTGGTCCAGTACGCGGTGATCTTTGACCGGATCTTCAGGTTCGCCATCACCGGTTCCCGCGTGCGCAACTACGACGGCCTGGGCGGGCAGCTGCTGTTCGCGTGGCTGCACCAGCACCACGTGCTGCACTGGACAGACACCCGGTTGACCATCGACTGGGACCAGGTCCCCGAGATGGTGATTGCGCTGGGGCGTGAGATCGAGGAGCTGTACTGGCGCTCCATCGACCGGCCCAAGCTGGCGCATTGGCTGGCCGCCTACCAACTGGTGGCAAGCACCGTGACACCCAATCCGGCGTCGACCTGGGCCAAGGGCCCCGACGCCCTGCCCTTGACCGCGCCGCTGCGTGAAATCACCGACCAGGTCATGGATGACGAATTCCCCCTCTCCATGTTTTACGAGGCCCTGAACAAGAAGATGGCCGCCGTCATCGAATCCACCGCCGGCATGACAGGTGCCAGTGCTGCCTAAGTGGGTACTCTAAGGACTATGACAACTCCCCTGGTACTGATTGCCGGCGGCAGCAGCGCAGCGGGCATTGCCGTGGCCGGCGAGCTGCGCCGTGCTGGCATGCGGGTGCTCACCGTGGGCTCCGACGCCGCACGCATCACCGCCGCCGCCCAGCTCACCGCTGGTGCCATCCCTCTGGTGTGTGACCTGGCGGATCCGGCGGCAGTGGCCGCCCTGGCCGACAGCGTCCACGCGGCTCATGGGCCCGTGGACGGGCTCATTCACCTGGTGGGCGGCTGGCGCGGCGGGGCCGATCTTGCCGCGCAGACTGATGCGGATTGGGACTTCCTGCACACCTCGGTGCTGACCACCTTGCGTAACAGCAGCAAGGCGTTCTTCGCCGATCTGGCAGCTTCGCCCGTGGGCCGGTTGGCCATCGTCTCCTCCACCTCCGTCACAGCACCCACGGCTGGCAACGCCAACTACGCGGCCGTCAAGGCTGCGGCCGAAACTTGGGTGCAGGCGGTGTCACAGGGCTTCGAGGCCGAAGCGGCCAAGGAATCCGAGGCCGTGCCCGCACAGGCGGGCGGGACGCCCAACTCCAGCGCCGCCGTCGTACTAGTGGTGAAGGCCCTGGTCGATGACAGCATGCGGGCCCGCTCCCCCGACCGTAAATTTCCCGGCTTCACCGATGTGGGCCTGCTGGGCCGCACCGTGGCGGAGCTGTTTTCCACCAACGCCAGCGAGCTTAACGGCGCGCGAATAATCCTGAGATAGAGAAGGCCCTTGTGATCAAGCAATCCATTCAACTCCACGACCCGTCGGTCACGAGTTTCGCCTCCGATAACTATTCGGGCATCCACCCGGAGGTTCTGGCCGCCGTGGCAGCCGCCAATGGCGGGCACCAGGTGGCCTACGGCGAGGACCAGTACACGGCCCGGCTGCGTCAGGAGATGGGGCTGCTCTTTGGCCGCGACGTTGAGGTTTTCCCGGTTTTCAATGGCACGGGTGCCAACGTGGTGGGGCTGCAGTCGCTCCTGCCTCGGTGGGGTGCTGTGGTGTGTGCGGCAACGGCCCACATCAACATGGATGAGAACGGCGCCCCTGAACGGGTGGGCGGGATGAAGCTGCTGGCGGTGCCCACCCCGAACGGCAAATTGACGCCCGATCTGATCGACAAGGAGGCCTGGGGTTTTGGTGACGAACACCGCGCTCAGCCGCTGGCAGTCTCCATCACCCAAACCACCGAGCTGGGCACCTGCTACACCCCGGCGGAGGTGCGTGCCATCTGCGATCACGCCCATTCCCTGGGCATGAAGGTTCACATGGACGGCGCCCGGCTGGCAAACGCGGCCGCCCACCTGGACGTTCCCGTCCGTGAGTTCACCTCCGACGCCGGAGTGGATGTCCTGTCCTTTGGCGGCACCAAGAACGGGATCATGTTTGGCGAGGCCGTGGTGGCTCTGAACCCTGACGCCACCGACGGGTTGATTTATCTGCGCAAAATGAACATGCAGCTGTCCTCAAAAATGCGTTTCATCTCAGCCCAGTTCCTTGCTCTGTTGACAGACGACCTGTGGCTGCGCTCGGCATCCCACGCCAACACCATGGCGGCACGGTTGCGGGCGGCCGCGGAAGTTTTGCCCGGGGTGCTTTGCACCCAAGCCACCGAATCCAATGGCGTCTTCGCCATTTTGCCCGACGGTGTGGCCGAACGGTTGCGCGAAAAGTTCCGTTTCTACGACTGGGACCAGGCCGCCCGGGAAGTGCGCTGGATGTGCTCCTTTGACACCCAGGAGTCAGATGTTGACGCTTTTGTGGCGGCGCTGCGTGCGGAACTGGCGCGCTAGGCCCGACTCTCAGTGCGGCGCGCCTGCCACGGTTTGGTCCGGCAACGCCATAATCTGCCACTGTGAGTCCTATCCCACAGCTTCCCGCTGACTTCGAAACAGCTTTGACGTCCTTGCGGCAGGCCCACAGCCGCATGGAATTGACGTTGTCAGAGGTCCCGGCCCCGGCGCGCCTGGCGCCCTTTGGCGTGGCGCTCGGGGCCGAGGTCTTGGTGGATGGAGAAGAACTTGCCACGGGCCGCTTCATCTTGCTGCACGATCCCGACGGCTCGGATCTTTGGGACGGCACCTTCCGCATTGTCACCTACATTCGGGCGCGTCTGGAGGCCGACATGGGCAATGATGCGCTGCTGGGCAACGTTGCGTGGGCGTGGCTGATGGAGGCCCTGGCGGAGGAAGGGGCCCGGTACAGCAGCACCGGCGGCACGGCCACCCGCATCCTTTCGGAAAGTTTTGGCACCCTGGTCGCCCGGCCCGACGCCATTGACATTGAGCTCCGCGCCTCGTGGACCCCTGACGGGCCCGACGTGCGTGCCCATCTTCAGGCGTGGAACAACGTGGTCTGCACCTTTGCCGGTTTGCCCCCCGTGCCCGACGGCGTGACCCAACTCGCACAGCGCCGCCCCCATCCCAGCCGGTAAGGGCCATTTTGCGTAGTGGCGCAAGCAATTTCGGCCCCCGCCAAACCTGTCCCTGCACCATTCGGTAGACTAAGGGCATCATGACCAACCCAGAATCTAGCGCACACAGCCGCGCCCGGTCCACAAAGTCCCTCTCGCACCATGGCCCCGGCACCCCGGCCAGCACCCCCGCGGGCGCCGCGACCAGCCTCGACGCCTCCACCACCGCCGTCGAACTGGCTCCCGCCCCGCTGACCTCAGTGGTCATTGACGGGGTCCGGGTGGAACTCGGTGACCTGCCAGAGCTGGTGGTGCTGGACATGCCCCAGGACGGGATTCCCGCCGTCGTGGAAACCCAGCCGGCCCTGGCTCGCTGTGCTGCGGCACTGGCGAGCGGTCACGGCCCGGCAGCTGTTGACACGGAGCGCGCCTCGGGTTTCCGGTATGGCCAGCGCGCCATGTTGGTGCAGATTCGCCGCGAAGGCGCCGGCACCTGGCTCATCGACCCTGAGGCCTTCGATGATTTGAGGATCATCGACGAAGCCCTGCACGGGGTCGAGTGGATACTGCACGCCGCCAGCCAGGATTTGCCGTGTTTGGCAGGTGTCGGCATGTGGCCCAGCTCCCTTTTCGACACTGAATTGGCTGCCCGCCTGGCCGGTCTGCCGCGCGTGGGTTTGGGCGCCGTCGTGGAGTCCTTGCTGGGCTACCATCTGGCCAAGGAGCATTCGGCCGCCGACTGGTCCAAGCGTCCCCTGCCCGAACCGTGGCTGCGTTATGCGGCCCTCGATGTGGAGGTCCTTGTTGACCTGCAGGAGGAGCTCGTGGCGTTGCTGGCCAAGGACGGCAAACTGCAGTACGCCGCCGAGGAGTTCGCGCACCTGGTCAACGCCGGCGTGCCAGCCCCGCGTATTGACCCGTGGCGGCGCACCTCCGGTGCACACACCATCCGCAACCGGGTGCAGCTGGCTGTTGCGCGTGAGCTTTGGTACACCCGGGAGAAACTGGCCGAACACCGTGATATTGCCCCCAGCCGGCTCATCCCCGATTCCGCCATTGTGGCAGCCGCCAAGGGCATGCCAACAACAGTTCCTGAGCTCTTGGGGCTGGCAGGTTTCCACGGACGCGCCGCCAAGCGCGACGCACCCAAGTGGCTCCATGCCATCCAAACGGGTAAGAACAGCACCGAGCCACCGCCCCTGCAGGTCTCCTCCAACACGCCGCCGCCGCCCCGGGTGTGGGCTGAGCGGGATCCCGAGGCTGCCGCCCGGTACGCCACGGCACGCCAACGGCTCTCCGATCTTGCCGAGCAGATCAACATTCCCGGTGAGAACGTGCTGACCCCTGACTTCCTGCGCCGCGTGTGCTGGCGCCCGCCGTCGATCATCACGGTGGAGAGCGTGTCAGCGCAACTGGCGGAACTGGGCGCCCGCCCCTGGCAGATTGAAAAGACTGCCGCCATGCTCGCCGACTCGCTACGTCACCCCGAGCCGCTGCCGCCCAAGGAACCCAAGTCCGTGGACGCCTAGCCTCCCCCTCCAGCAGATCTGCGTGGCAGTTGTTAACCGGGCGGGGCGTTGCAATTTTGACTCTAAGTTACTGGCGGGTAACATGATGTGTGACACAGTCGTCCCCACATCGCTTGGGTTGACGGCATCCGTTGAACGCACGCAAGGAGCAATAGGTGAGCCAGAATCGGCAGATCAGGGACGTGGTCTTTGTTGACGGCGTCCGCACACCCTTTGGACGAGCAGGGGAAAAGGGCATCTACGCCACCACCCGGGCAGATGACCTGGTGGTCAAGTGCATCCGCGAGCTCATGCGCCGCAACCCCTCCCTGCCGCCGGAGCGCATTGACGAGGTTGCCATCGCCGCCACCACACAGACCGGCGATCAGGGTTTGACCATCGGTCGCACGGCGGCACTGCTCGCGGGACTCCCCCAGTCTGTGCCGGGCTTTGCCATCGACAGGATGTGCGCCGGCGCCATGACAGCCGTGACCACCACCGCCTCGGGCATTGGTTTCGGCGCCTACGATGTGGTCCTCGCCGGCGGTGTGGAACACATGGGCCATCACCCCATGGGAGTCGGTGCCGACCCCAATCCGCGGTTCATGTCCGAACGGATCGTTGACCCGGCAGCCCTGAACATGGGCAACACGGCCGAGAACCTGCACGACCGCTTCCCTGCCATCACCAAGGACCGCACCGACGCGTACGCCGTCGCCAGCCAGAACAAGCTGGCCGCCGCCTACGTCAAGGAGCAGATCCAGCCCGACCTGGTGCCCGTGGCCACCCTCAAAGCGGAGCAGGGCTGGACCCTGAACACCGTCGATGAGCCCCCACGCCCCGGCACAACAGTTGCGGACCTCGCCGCGCTCAAGACACCCTTCCGCGCCCACGGCCGGGTCACCGCCGGCAACGCCGCTGGCCTGAACGACGGCGCCACCGTGGCACTGCTGGCCTCCGCAGACGCGGCCGAGGAGCTTGGCCTGCCGGTCAAGATGCGCCTGGTCAACTACGCTTTTGCCGGCGTGGCGGCCGAAGTCATGGGCATCGGCCCCATTCCGGCCACCGAGAAGGCCCTGAAGCTGGCCGGTTTGAGCATCGATGACATTGGCTTGTTCGAGATCAACGAGGCCTTCGCCGTCCAGGTTTTGTCCTTCCTTGACCACTATGGGATCGCCGACGACGACCCAAGGGTCAACAAGTACGGTGGCGCCATCGCCGTGGGTCACCCGCTGGCATCCTCCGGCGTTCGACTCATGACCCAGCTGGCCCGTCAATTCGCCGAAGACCCCTCGGTGCGCTACGGCCTCACCACCATGTGCATCGGCTTGGGCATGGGAGCCACAGTTATCTGGGAAAACCCGCACTTCGTCCCCACCACAGCCACCGAAGGGAGCGCAGCATGAGCGCCCAAGACTTTCACAAACTCGCGTTGCTGTTCCCCGACGAGGTAGTCACACACTCCTATGTCAAGGACATTGCCCTCCCGGGTGTTGACGGGGCTCCGAGCGCCGGCGTCTTTGCCTTGATCACTCTCGACAACGGCCTGGATCACCGCCGCCCCAGCACCCTAGGACCCAACACCTTAGTCGAGTTCGGCACGGTGCTCCAGGAACAACGTGAGCGCGCAGCACGCGGGGAAATTGTTGGCGTTGGCGTCACAGGGAAACCGTACTTCCTGGCCGCCGGCGCGGACCTTTCGGCCATCAAGAGCCTCAAGGACAGGGAAGCGGGGCTGTGGATGGCCCAGCTGGGTCACGACGTCTACTCCACACTGAACGACCTGGGTGTTCCCAGCTTTGTGTTCATCAACGGCCTGGCGCTTGGTGGTGGGCTCGAAATAGCGCTCAACGCCACCTACCGGACAGTCTCCACCGGCGCCGGCGCCCTGGCACTGCCCGAGGCGTTCCTTGGCCTGGTCCCCGGCTGGGGCGGGGTGTACCTGCTGCCCCGTCTGATCGGTCCGGCCAACGCCGTCAAGGTCATGCTGGAGAACCCCCTGAGCAACAACCGCACCCTCAGCGGCCCGGCGGCCTTCAAGCTCGGCATCGCCGATGCCTTGTTCGAACCGGCCGACTTCCTGGAACAGTCACTCGCCTGGGCCGCCCGGGTCATTGGCGGTGCGGACGTCAGCCGCCCCAACGCCGTCTCCGAGCCGCTCAGCGAGGAGAACAGCGCAGCCTGGGACGCCGCCGTCGAACGCGCCAAAACGTTTGTTGAGGCGAAAACCGCCAACGCCGCACCCGCCCCGGCCCGCGTCATCGAGTTGCTGGAGAAGGGCAAGCATTTCACGAAGGCACAATCCTTCGCCGCTGAAGATGAAGCACTTGCCGATCTCATGCAGACGCCCCAGTTCCGCGACACCGTCTACGCCTTCCTGGACCTGGTCCAAAAGCGCGCCAAACGGCCAGCCGGGGCACCCGATGCCAAACTGGCCCGCCCCGTCACGAAGGTTGGTGTGGTTGGCGCCGGGCTGATGGCCGGGCAGTTTGCGCTGCTCTTTGCCCGCCAGCTCAAGGTCCCTGTCGTCATGACTGACATTGATCAGGCGCGCGTGGACAAAGGCGTGTGGTACGTCCATGGCGAGGTGGACAAGCTGCTCGCCAAGGGCCGGCTGAGCCAGGACGCCGCCAACCGCACCAAGGCGCTGGTGACGGGGTCAGTGTCCAAGGAGGCATTCGCCGACGCCGACTTTGTGATTGAGGCAGTGTTTGAGGAACTCAGCGTCAAAAAGGCTGTGTTTGCCGAGGTGGAGGCCATTGTCTCGCCCGAATGCATCCTCGCCACGAACACCTCCTCACTGTCGGTGACGGCCATGGCCGAGGATTTGTTGCACCCCGAACGTCTGGTGGGCTTCCACTTCTTCAACCCCGTGGCAGTCATGCCGCTGCTGGAGATTGTCCGTGCGCCGAAGACCGACGACGCCGTACTGGCCACGGCGTTTGCCACCGCCAAGGCGCTGCGCAAGACAGCTGTGCTGGTCAAGGATGCGGCCGCGTTTGTGGTGAACAGGGTCCTGTTGCGCCTCATGGCTGAAGTCTCGGCGGCCTTCGATGAGGGCACCGACCCGCACGTTGCGGACAACGCCCTGCGTCCCATGGGCCTGCCCATGACGCCGTTCACCTTGCTGGCCATGGTCGGTATCCCGGTGGCGCAACACGTCACTGAATCACTTCACACGGCCTTCGGGGACAGGTTCCACGTCTCAGCCAACCAGCAGGCCCTCATCGACGCCGGCGTCAAGGCGCTGTGGGAGAGCACGCCCGACGGCGGTCTGTCCATCCCGGCGAGCACCCTGGCGTTGCTGAGCTTTGGCAACTCTCCTTCAACGGCTGAGGAGTTGCTGCGCAAAACCCAGGACGCCCTGGCCCAGGAGATCGGGCTGATGCTGGCCGAAGGAGTGGTGGCTGGTCCCGAGGACATCGACTTGTGCATGATTCTAGGGGCCGGCTGGCCCATGCACCTGGGCGGCATCACCCCGTACCTTGACCGGGTGGGCGCCTCGGCACGGGTCAACGGGAAGCCGTTCCACCGCACCGCGTAGCACCCGTCCCGCCGTGAACGGGTCCGTGAACGGGGAGTAGATGTTGATGTTTGCGCTCAACATCGACATCTACTCCCCGTTCACGGAGGTGGGAGGCGGGGAAGTGAGCGGAGGGGGCGCCGCGTTTGGCATTCCCCTCGCCGAAACTGACAGAATGGCTTCATGACTGTTGAACCGGCTTTGACCCGACGCACCGCCCTCCGCGCCACCACGGCAGCCTCCGGCGCCGGCTGCGTTTTGGCCCTGGTGGGCTGCGGCCCCAGTGGCCCGGCCACGCCCAGCAAGGGCAACGTTCCGGCCGCGATCCCCACCGGGGGAACTCCGCACCAGGTGGCCAAGGTCGCAGACCTTCCGGTGGGCAGCACGGCCGCCGGGGTGGCCAATGGGGTGGATGTGATGTTGTTTCGCCCCGATGAAACCACTGTGCTGGCCTACACCAACATTTGCACGCATGCCGGCTGCAAAGTGGCTCCCAACGGCGTGGACTTCAAGTGCCCCTGCCACGGCTCGGTGTTCAACGCCGCCGACGGAACAGTCGAATCCGGCCCGGCCCAGTTGCCGTTGCCCCGCTTTGGCGCAGCGATCGACGGCGAATGGATCACCGTCAGTGTCTGAGTCCCTACAGCCCGCGTCGCCGGGTTCAACGCCGCTCCAAGGTACCGTGCGCATCCGGGCAGTGGACGACGGCGACGCCGACGCACTGGCGGCTGCCCTGACCCGGCACCGCGACTACCTGAAGCCCTGGGAGCCGGTGCGGCCGGAATCCTTCTACACCCTGGACGGCCAGCGGAAGGTGATCGCCGACGCCAAGGAAGCCATGGCGGCCGGGCGCGGCCTCTTCTGGGTGCTGTACGACGGCGCCCAAGTGGTGGGCCGGATTTCACTCGCCGACATAGTGCGCGGGGCCTTCCAAAACGGACACCTTGGTTACTGGATAGCGCAGGACTATCAGGGCCGGGGCCTGGCCACCGCTGCCACCCGCTTCGCCTGCACAGCGGCTGCGGAGTTGGGCCTGCACAGGGTTCAGGCAGGCACCCTGCTTCACAATGTGGCGTCCCGGACAGTCCTTGCCCGTTGCGGATTCACCACGATTGGCGCGGCGGAAAACTATCTCAAGATCAACGGCAGCTGGCAGGACCATGTGCTGTTCCAAAAGATCCTAACCCCGTAACCCACACCGGACGCGCGGCATCCGTGCACGGTGCCGCCGGTGCGCCACGTCGAAAGTGGCGCACCGGCCGTCCCCGGCACTAGATCAGGCGGCGGGCTAGAAAAGCGCCACCTTAGGCGTGCGCGGGAAGATTAGATCCAGCTCGGCCAGGTCCTGCGCCGTTGGTTTCCAGGCCGCCGCCTGGGCATTTTGGCGCACTTGTTCGGGCTTGGTGGCTCCGGCAATGACACTGGCAACACAGGGTTGGGCGGCCAGCCAGGAGAACGCCACCTGCACCTCGGTGAGGCCGCGAGCCGCCGCGAAGGCACCAAACGCCGTAAACTGCTCCTGATCCGCCGCCGAGACTAAATGCTGGCGAGTATGGGAGAGCCGGCTCCCGGCAGGCACCACGCCACCACTGTACTTCCCCGTCAGTAGGCCGTTCGCCAGCGGGAAGTACGGCATGACGCCCAGCCCATACGCCCGCGCAGCCGGTATGACCTCTTGCTCGGCGCGGCGGTCAAGTAAGTTGTAGTGGTTTTGACTGGCCACAAACCGTTCAGTACCCAGGGCGCGGGCGGTGTATTCGGCATCAGCAATCTGCCACCCGGCCAGATTCGAATGCCCAATGTAGCGCACCTTGCCGGCGTGAACCAGGTCATCGAGCGCCGAGAGCGTCTCCGCCATGGGCGTGTGCCCGTCAGGGGTGTGGTAGTAATACAGGTCCAAATAGTCGGTATTCAGCCGGCGCAGGGAGGCCTCCACGGACTGCCGAATGTACGTCCGGGAGCCGCGCCGCCCCCAATCGACGCCATTGGCGCCCTGGGCGTCCATGCCAAATTTGGTGGCCACAATGACGTCCTGGCGGTGCGCACCCAACGCCTTGCCCAGGATGGTTTCGCTGAGGCCCGGCGTCATGCCGTACACGTCAGCCACGTCAAAGTGCGTGATTCCTGCCTCAAGGGCCGCATGCACGACGGCGTCACTGCCCTCCTGCGTGTGTGTCACAGTACCGCTGCGGCCCAGGTTGTTGCACCCCAGACCCACAGTGGAAACGGTCAGTCCGGAACGGCCTACTTCTCGGTACTCAATGTGGTTCTCAGTCATGGTTCAACAATAGCCAGTACCGCCCGCACGCACGCAAACAACCGAAGCCAAAAACGCTCTCGCAGCAATGGCTGGATTTTCTCGAACGCTATCGCAGGTATTGCGAGAGCGTTCGGGAAAATCCAGCCATTGCTGCGAGAGCGTCGGTATGAGAGGCGGTCAGAGGCTGAAGGCGGTGCTGCCGCTGGTGCTGTGCTTGGCTCGCAGTTCCGAAAGCTGATCAGCCGGCGCAACGGCAACACTCAACTTGGTGAAGTCAAGCTTCTCTTCGCGAATACACACCTTGATGTTGGCCACTGCGCGGGCAGGGTCGGGGGCCAGGATGTACACGTTGAGCTTGCCCGTGCTGTGCGGGCCCTTCGTGAATTCAACCTTCTCCACCAGTCCGCTGCCACGCCACGCCAAATGCCCCGTCAGGGCGGCCTTGGCACTTGCTGCCAGCGTTTTGTCCCGGTCGGTGATCCTGTCACTCTTCAAGGCAAATTGGGCCACCACGGTGAACTGCTCTTCACGGCTGAGCACGGAATAACCGTCCTCTGCGCACTGCTCCGCGAAAGCTGCCAGCATGCCACGGGCCTCCTCCAGCGAGGCTGCCGGGGCGTCCTTGGAGGTGCTTTGATGCCCCACGGTGCCGTGGTTGAGCACAAAGAAGACTGCCGCCGACTCGGCGGCGACTGCCTCGCCACCGTTCTCCTGCGGCATCCCGGCGTCAATCCAGGCTTCGCGGAAAGTCCAGGCTCCGGCGTCGTCGCGCTTGTACATGCGCGCAATATTGGGATCGTGGGAATCGGTGCTGTCGTGTACTTCTGTGCTGCTCATGGCAGTGTCCTTCCTAGCGTGAACCAGGCCGCTTCCCGGCCCTCAAAGGGTGCCTGACGGGCCGCGACGGCCTCCATCAAGGCGTCCGCTGATCGTTCCATGCGGGTGCACAGTTCGGGCGGATAATTCATGGTGTTGCTGTGGTGGGCAAACTCGTCTTCGTCATCAACATAGAGGCCCCGCGACTTGGTGCGCACAACATCCAAATCCATGTCGACCAGGTGAAATTCGATGACCGCCGGCCGGATGCGTCGCCAGGCCAGCTCAGTGGCCAGATCTATATAAAGTTCGACGCCGGACGGGTGGCTTTGATCGTAAAACGTCGCCACCCAATCGCCTTCGTGGGGAATTAAGAGCACGGCATCGGATTCCGCATAGAAAGCTGCACCGGGCCGGGACACAAATTCGCCCGTTCCCTGGAACACCCAGTGACCGAAATCGTCGACGCCCAGATAGCGCCCGGGCACCACCCAGTGGGCGGTGCCATCATACTTGCGGTTGCGGGCCACGACCAGATCCCCGGTCTGAGGCATCCCCGCCGACTGCGTGTCAGGAATTGCCGTCACAGGATGGGCAACTGACCTGTGCGGGGCGCCGGCTGCCCAGGCAAGGGGCGGGCAAAAGGTACTTTGGTGCCCAACACCTGCTCCACCACATCTTGTGCCACGCGCTGTGCCGTCAGCCCCACACGCTCGAGCACCTGCGAACGGGAGCCGTGCGCCAGGAACTCCACCGGCAAGCCGACCTCGTTCAGGGCCGTGTCGATCCCGGCCGAGCGCAGTTCCTGTCGGATGCGCGAGCCCACTCCCCCGGCCCGCACACCGTCCTCAATGACAATAACAATCCTGTGCTGTGAGGCCAGTTGCACGATGGAGCGCGGCACGGGCATCACCCAGCGCGGGTCAACCACCGTGGAGCTGATGCCCTGCTGGTCAATGCGCGCGGCAACATCGAGCGCCAATTCGCTCATGGCCCCCACGCTGACTATCAGCACATCCGTCTGCGGGTCCCCGCCAGCCTCGGGCATGTCGTGGTGGGTGCGGGCCAGGACGTCAACGCCGTCGTAGAGGCGCTCAAGGGCCACAATTTCCGGACCTACTGCACCCTTGGAATACCTGACCACGCTGGGCGCATCGGAAATCGCCACCGCTTCACGCAGTTCCTCGCGCAGGCGCACTGCATCGCGCGGGGCGGCCAGGTGCAGGCCCGGCACAATTTGCAGCATGGACATGTCCCACATGCCGTGGTGGCTGGGACCGTCGGGCCCCGTCACACCGGCCCGGTCAAGCACAATTGTCACTCCTGCCTTGTGCAGGGCGACATCCATCAACAACTGGTCAAAGGCCCTGTTCAGGAACGTGGCGTAAATGGCGACCACCGGGTGCAGGCCGCCAAAGGCCATGCCCGCGGCCATGGTGACTGCGTGCTGCTCGGCAATTCCGACGTCGATGACCCGGTCGGGGAACTTTTGCGCAAACTTTGCCAACCCCACAGGTATCAGCATGGCGCCTGTAATGGCCACAATGTCTGTACGTTCCTCGGCGATCTTGGTGATCTCGTCACCAAAAACACCCGTCCAGGACTTGCCGCTGGGCTCCTCCACGGACACTCCAGTCTCAGGGTTGATGACTCCCACAGCGTGGAACTGGTCATCCTTGTGCGCCCGGGCTGGCGCATAGCCGCGGCCCTTCTCGGTGTAGGCGTGCACAATGACCGGGCCGCCATAGTTTTTGGCCAGCAGCAACGCCGATTCCATGGCCTTCTCGTCGTGGCCGTCTACGGGTCCCACATACTTCATGCCCAGGTCGTCAAAGAGCCCCTGGGGAGCCCACCAGTCCTTCACACCCTTTTTGGCGGCGTGCAAGCTCTTGTAGACAAACTGGCCGGCCGCGTTACCGTCCTGCAGGCGTTTCTTACCCCAGGACATGGACGCTTCGTACTTTTTATGCGTACGCACATGGTCAATGGCCGGGCGCAGGGAGGCCAGATACTCGGCCACGCCGCCCACAGTCGGGGCGTAGGAGCGGCCGTTGTCGTTGACAACAATCACCACGCGGCGGTCCTTGTCGGCAGCAATGTTGTTCAACGCCTCCCAGGTCATGCCCCCGGTCAGTGCGCCGTCGCCAATGACAGCCACCACGTAGCGGTCGCCGTCACCGTTAAGTTGGCGTGCCCGGGATATTCCATCAGCCCAGGAAATGGACGACGATGCGTGCGAACTCTGCACAATGTCATGTTCGGATTCGGCCCGCTCAGGGTAGCCCGACAACCCGCCCTGCTGGCGCAGGGTGGAGAAGTCCTGGCGGCCTGTGACGAGTTTGTGCACGTAAGACTGGTGCCCGGTATCGAAGATGATGCTGTCGCGCGGTGAATCAAAAACCCTATGGATGGCCAGCGTCAGCTCAACAACGCCTAAATTGGGGCCGAGGTGGCCACCTGTCTGTGACACGTTGGAGATCAAGAAATCCCTGATCTCTTGGGCTAGGGTTCCCATCTGGCTCAAGCTGAGCTTACTGAGATCGCGCGGATGCGTGATGGTTTCTAAAAGTCCCATTGGTACCTCCCTGGGTCCACTATCAACGTCTAACAATATCGTGTCCAGCAGCCAAAACTGAGCGTATCGCGTGCTTTCGGTGGCGCAAAGCACATTAAACGCCGCAAGGGCGGACTCCCGGTTTCCCGGAAAGCCCGCCCTTGCGGAACGTGTTACACAAAACGGACGTGTTAGCTCGCTGCGGAGATCTGACGCAATACGTACTGCAAGATGCCGCCGTTACGGTAGTAATCGGCTTCACCGGGGGTGTCGATGCGCAGCACGGCGTCGAAGCTGACGGTGGTGCCGTCTTCTGCAACGGCCGTAACCTTCAACGTCTTGGGCGTGGTGCCGTTGTTCAGCACGGTGACGCCTTCCACGGAGAACGTTTCAGTACCTGTCAAGCCCAGCGAAGCAGCGTTCACTCCGGCCGGGTACTGCAGCGGAAGGACGCCCATGCCGATGAGGTTGGAGCGGTGAATACGCTCGTAGCTCTCGGCAACAACAGCCTTCACACCCAACAGCGCGGTACCCTTGGCGGCCCAGTCACGTGAGGATCCTGAACCGTATTCCTTGCCAGCCAAGACAACCAGCGGTGTGCCAGCAGCCTGGTAGTTGACCGAGGCGTCGTAGATGTACGCCTGCGGGCCACCGGCCTGGGTGAAGTCGCGGGTGAAGCCACCCTCGACGTTGTCCAGGACCTGGTTGCGGATGCGGATGTTCGCGAACGTGCCGCGAATCATGACCTCGTGGTTTCCGCGGCGTGAACCGTAGGAGTTGAAATCCTTGCGCTCAACACCGTTGGCCAACAAGTACTGGCCCGCGGGGGTCTCGGACTTGAAGGAACCAGCGGGGCTGATGTGGTCGGTCGTGACCGAATCGCCCAGCTTGAGCAGTACGCGTGCACCGGCAATGTCGGTGACGGGATCCGCTGCGGCCTTCATGCCCTCAAAGTACGGGGGCTTGCGGACGTACGTTGACTTGGGATCCCATTCGAAGGTGTTGCCCTCGGGGGTTTCCAACGACTTCCAGCGATCGTCACCGTCAAAGATGGTGGCGTAGGAGTTGGTGAACATCTCGCGGTCAATCGAGGCGTCCATGACTTCCTGGACCTCCACCGCGTTGGGCCAGATGTCCTTCAAGAAGACGTCGTTGCCGTCGCCGTCCTGACCCAGGGCGTCGGCCTCAAAGTCGAAGTCCATGGTGCCAGCCAGGGCGTAGGCGATGACCAACGGCGGTGAAGCCAGGTAGTTCATCTTCACGTCGGGGTTGATGCGGCCTTCGAAGTTACGGTTACCGGACAGAACGGCTGTCACGGACAGGTCGTTTTCTGCGATGGCCGCGGAGATTTCGGTGTCCAGCGGGCCTGAGTTACCAATGCAGGTAGCGCAACCGTAACCGACCGTGAAGAAGCCCAACGCCTCCAAGAACGGAACAAGTCCTGACTTCTCGTAGTAGTCGGTGACAACCTTCGAGCCCGGGGCAACGGAGGTCTTGACCCACGGCTTGGAGGACAATCCCTTGTTGACGGCGTTGCGGGCCAGCACGGCTGCGGCGAGCATCACTGAAGGGTTGGACGTGTTGGTGCAGGAGGTGATCGAGGCGATGGAAACCGCGCCGTGATCAAGCTCAAACTCAACACCTGATTCGTTCTTCACATGGATCGGTGCTGACGGGCGGCCGTTGGCACCGGTAGCGGCTGATGCGACCACGCGCTCGGTGTCGTGGGTGTGGCTGTCGGCATGGGTGAAAGACGGGGCGTCCGAGGCCGGGAAGGACTCCTCCAAGGACTCATCCACCGTGTTGCCGTCGGCGTGTGCGTCGCCGGCAATGTAGTTCTTCAGATCCGAACGGAACTGCGGCTTGGCGTTGGTCAGCTCAATGCGGTCCTGGGGACGCTTCGGGCCGGAGATCGAGGGAACCACTGTTGAGAGGTCCAACTCCAGGTACTCGGAGAAGGTGATCTCAACGCTGGGATCGTGCCACAGGCCCTGCTCCTTGGCGTACGCCTCAACCAATGCCAGCTGCTCTTCGCTGCGGCCCGTCAGGCGCAGGTAGTCAACGGTGACGCTGTCGATCGGGAACATGGCGGCCGTGGAACCGAACTCCGGGCTCATGTTGCCGATGGTGGCGCGGTTGGCCAACGGCACAGCCGCAACACCTTCGCCGTAGAATTCCACGAACTTGCCGACGACGCCGTGCTTACGCAGCTGCTCGGTGATGGTCAACACCACATCGGTTGCCGTGGCACCGGCCGGGATGGAACCTGTCAGTTTGAAACCGACGACACGCGGGATCAGCATGGAGACAGGCTGGCCCAACATGGCCGCCTCGGCCTCGATGCCGCCAACACCCCAACCCAGCACACCCAGGCCGTTGACCATGGTGGTGTGGGAGTCGGTGCCGACCAGCGTGTCGGGGTAGGCGCGCAAAACGCCGTCGACCGTGCGGGTCATGACGGTGCGGGCCAAGTACTCAATGTTGACCTGGTGCACAATGCCCATGCCCGGGGGAACAACCTTGAAGTCTTCAAAGGCTGTCTGGCCCCAGCGCAGGAACTGGTAACGCTCACCGTTGCGCTGGTATTCGATATCCATGTTTCGTTCGACGGCGTCGGAGTTACCGAACACGTCAATCTGCACCGAGTGGTCAATGACCATCTCGGCAGGAGCCAGTGGGTTCACCCGGCCGGGGTCCCCGCCGAGTTCCTTGACGGCTTCACGCATGGTGGCCAAGTCAACGATGCAGGGGACTCCCGTGAAGTCCTGCATGATGACCCGGGCCGGGGTGAACTGAATTTCGGTGTCGGGCTCCGCAGTGGGATCCCAACCCGCCAACGCACGGACGTGGTCGGCAGTAATATTCGCACCATCTTCGGTGCGCAGGAGGTTCTCAAGCAAAACCTTGAGGCTGAACGGAAGGCTTTTCGCGCCTTCAACCGAGTTCAGTCGGAAAATCTCGTATTCGGTCCCGGCAACATTAAGTACGCCTTTGGAACCAAAACTGTCCACATTAGTCATCGATGGACTCCTCTCGCCACTGCTTTTATCTTTGTCACGCAAGGGCACGGATGCCAGTTAGGCACACCTTACTCGCGCTCGGACACGGCACCCCGCCTCTTCAGGAAACGGTAGAGCAGCTCGATCGCCAAGCACCCTGCGACAGTTACGCCCATCGTAACCGCTAAGAGCGGGCCCGACGGAATATCGAGGGCAAAGAATTCCCGGGCGAACGGAATAGCCATCACCAGGACCAGGCCAAGGACCACGGCACCGACCAGCAGGGCCCGCCATTTGTCGAAGGGCCGGGCCAACGTGCCCAAAACCCACAGGGCAACCAACAGCACTGTCATGGTGGTGGCCGTCTGGGCCACGGTGATGGCTTCCTCGGCGCCCAGGGCAGGGTCCGGGAAGGCCCTGGCGAAGGCGTAGACGGCCATGATGCAGCCAGCCACAATGGTGCCCGAGGGGATGGCAAACATCAGTGTCCGGCGCAGGAAACCGGGCTGGTACCGCCGGGCATTAGGCAATAGCGCCAAGAAAAACGCCGGAATACCAATGGTCATGGAACTGACAATGGACAGCTGGCGCGGCAAGAACGGGTAGCGCCACATCAGCAGCCCGATGACCACCGAAATAATGATGGCGTAGGTGGTTTTTGTCAGGAACAGGTTCGCTACACGCTCCACATTGGCAATCACCCGGCGCCCCTGCGCCACCACCGAGGGGAGATGGCTGAACTGGCCATCGAGAAGCACCAGACGGGAGACGGCCTTGGTGGCTGCCGCGCCGCTGCCCATGGCAATGCCGATGTCGGCGTGCTTGAGCGCTAGGGCGTCATTGACGCCGTCGCCGGTCATGGCCACCACGTGGTCCCGGCTTTGCAGGGCCAGCACGATCGCCTTCTTTTGCTCGGGCGTGACCCTGCCCAGGACGTTTTCGCGTGCCAAAACATCAGCCATTTCGGCCATGTCTTCTGGCAGCTCACGCGCGTCATATCCGTCACCGGTGAACTCAAACCCCACATCCCGGGCCACAGCCGCCACCGTTCTGGGGTTGTCGCCGGAGATTATTTTCAGTTCAACACCCTGCTCACGGAAGTACTGAAGGGTCTGCGCGGCGTCGGGCCGGACCTTCTCGCGGAACAGCAGCAGGGCCACCGGCGTCACACCAGCGACGGAAAACTCCTCGTCCGGGTCCGGCGGTGTCGGCGGTGTCTTTCCACGGTGCGGTGTTTGTAGCGCCCTATGCGCCAGCACCACCGCCCGCATGCCGCGCCCTGCGGCCTCGTACGCGGCCGCCAGCGCCTCACCATGGCTGTGCGGCGCTAAGACCATCTCGGGGGCACCCAGCACCCACTCACCGGCAAGCGCACCGGGACCGAAGGTGACCGCACTGAACTTCCGTGCACTGCTGAAGGGTGTTTCCTGCACGGGCAGCTCCGCCGGCAGCCCCGCATAGCCGCCAGTGAGCGCAGCCGCCGTGGCGTTGGCGTTGGGGTGGGCACCCTGCCAGGCCAGGACCTGTTCCCAGCCGGAGACGGCGGCGAACTCCTTGGTGCTGGCCAGTTCCATCCTGCCCTCGGTGAGCGTCCCGGTCTTGTCCAGGCACACCATGTCCACCCGGGCCAGGCCCTCCACGGCCGGCAATTCCTGCACCAGCACCTGTTGCCGGGCCAGGCTCACGGCCGCCATGCCAAAGGAAATGCTTGTCAGCAGCACCAGGCCTTCGGGGATCATGGCCACAATACTGGCCACGGCACTGACCACGGCAATGCGCCAGTCGCCGGAGGCGATGGCCTGCGCCCAGCCGCCGTGGGCGCTCATCTGGCCGTTGATGACCAGCAAAATAATGGGAATCAAGGCCCACGCAATGTACAAGATGATCCGGTTGATGGAGTTGCGGATCTCCGAGTTGACCAGGGAGAACCGGCGGGCCTCGGCCGTCAGCTGCGATGCGTACGACTCCGCCCCCACCCGGTGCACCCTGGCCGTGCCGTAGCCTGCCACCACGGCAGAGCCCGACAACGTCATATCCCCGGGCAGCTTCGCCACAGGGTCAGACTCCCCCGTCAGCAACGATTCATCAATCTCCAAAGCATCGGCCTCAAGGACCATTGCGTCGGCGGGGATTTGGTCCCCCGTGCGCAACAGCAACACGTCGTCGTACACCACCTCGGCAACCGCCAGCTCAACTGCGCGCCCATCGCGGCGCACATGAGCGCGCGGTGCATGCAGCACCGCCAGCTTGTCCAGGGTCCGCTTGGCCCGGTACTCCTGAACCACACCGATGGCGGCGTTGGCCAGCACAATGAAGCCAAAGAGCGCATCACGCGGGTCCCCCACAACGAGCACCAGCACCAGGCAGCCGCCCAACACCGTGTTGAACAAGGTGAACACATTGGCCCGCACAATAGCCCAAATGCTGCGGCTGCTCTCATGCCGCACAGCATTGCTGAGCTCGGCATCCAGACGTTCGCGCACTTGCCCCGCAGTCAGCCCCGCACGCTCAAGCGCCGCACCATCGACAGGGGCCAGGTTGGCCCGGGCCGCCGCCATGGCCGCCTTGCGATGTTCATCGCGCCGCTCGGCAAGCACCGTGCCTTTGGGCTTGTTCCGTGTCAGATCCCGCCGTTGGGGCCGCACCTTCGGTGGTGTCTGGTTCACGAGTCGTCCTCGAAAGTTAGCTGACGTGCATCTGGGCTCAACGTGCTTTAGCTGGTGGCGATGGCTGCCGCGGGGACTAGCAGGGCCACGGTTTCCACGTGGTGCGTGTGCGGGTACAGGTCAAAGGCGCGCAACTTGGCCAGCCGCCAACCGGCGTTGGCAAAGTACTTCACATCCCTGGCAAACGCTGCCGGATCGCAGGAAACGTAGGCGATGGCCCGGGGCTGAGTGGCCACCAGGGCACGCACAACAGCCTTGCCGGCACCTGCGCGGGGCGGGTCAAGCACGACGGCGTCAAATCGCCTGCGCTGTCCGGCGGCGGACTGCGAGGCCCGCGACTGGGTGCCCAGAATCTTTTCCACCCGGCCCTGCAGGATTTCTACCTGCTCGCTGGCGTGGAGGTTCTTGCGGGCGTCGCGGCTTGTTCCCGGGGAACCTTCCACGGACAAGACACTGCCGTCGGAGCCCACAGCATCAGCCAGGGGCGCGGTGAACAGGCCGGCCCCGGCGTACAGGTCAGCAACGTCGGCGCCGTCGTCGAGGTAGCCGCCCTCAAGCAGGTAGCCTAGGGCAGCGTCGGTGAGAACCTTGGGGGCGTTGCGGTGGATCTGCCAGAACCCGTCCCCTGTCACCCTGAACTCGTGATCGGCAGTGGTTTCCTTGACCCAGCCACGGCCACTGACAACGTCGATGGCGCTGTTCTCGGGGTTCCAGCGGGCCACCGACGGCGGCGTTTCCAGGGCAGCCAGGGCCCGGGCAATCCGCTTGACCGCGTGGCCTGCAGCCTTTTCGCTGAGCCCGGGCGCCGGAGCCAACAGCACCAACACCCCGGAGCCGTTGGCGGGGGCAGCCACTTCAACGCGCTCAATGCCTGTGAAGTCCAGCTCCCAGAGGCGCAAATCGTCGACGGAGGGAACGGCCAGCGGCATCTGGGCGACGGGCAGGACCGTGTGCGAACGGTGGGCGTGCATGCCCAACTTCCCCGCCGGTGTGACGGCAAAGCCAACGCGTGTGCGCCAGCCCAAACCGGCCTGCTGGGCCTGCGTTCCCGAACCGTCCACGTCCTCAACACCTGCGGCGAAAAGCTCATCGAGGCGGTCGGTGGGAACGCCACCGAGCCGTTCCAGCTGCTCACGGACAACGTTCGTTTTGAGCTTCAGCTGGCCAGGACGGGAAATATGCCCAAATTCGGCGCCACCGATGGGCGCTACGCCGCGGGCACCTGCCCGCAGCGCGTCAGCTTCGGGCCAAAAGTGGTTCACGCGCTCGGTTGAGCCCTCCACCACCCGGGTGACATCCGCGCGCCAAAACTTGGCGTCGGCGTCGTTCTCGGTGAGAGCGATCTCCACGGTTTCCCCCGGAATGGCATGGCGGACAAAGATCACGCGGTTATCGTGCCGGGCTACACAGTGGCCGCCGTGGGCCACCGGACCAACCGTGACGGTGAGGCGGGGGGTACTAGTGGGCTCGCTCATATGCTCTATGCTCTTCTATTCTTGGTACTTCTTCGCGTCTGTGGAGGATTTCAGCTGCCAAGGCACACTGGCCACCACAACGCCGGGTTCAAAATGTAGCCGCGTCTTAATGCGCAGGGCAGTCTGGTTGTGCACCAGTTGCTCCCACCATTTTCCCACCACGTATTCCGGGATGTACACCACGATCAAGTCACGCGGGGCGTCCGTGCGCATGGTCTTGATATGGCTGATGAGCGGCGTCAACGTTTCCCTGTACGGGCTCGCCAACACTGTCAACGGTACCGGGATGCTCAGCCGCTCCCAATCCGCAACGGTTTGGGCCGTCTCAGCGGGGTCCAGATCAACCGTGATTGCCTCCAGCGTTGACGGCCGCGAGGCCCGGGCGAAGGCGACGGCGCGCATGACCGGCTTGCGCACATGGGAGACCAAAATCACAGCATGAATCCGGGCAGGAAGGGCCCTGATGGCGAAATCAGACTCAACCTCCAACTCCTTGGCCACCTTGTCATAGTGGGTTTTGATGCTCCACATGATGGCAAAGAGCGCGGCCATGGCCAGCAACGCAATCCAGGCGCCCTGCCCGAACTTGGTCACCAAGACAATCAACAACACCGTCAAGGTCATGCTGAAGCCGATGGTGTTGATGGTCCGGGACCGCTTCATCTTAAATCGGCGCGACTTGTCCTTGACCTTAAGCAATTCCCGGGTCCAATGCCGCATCATGCCGAGCTGACTGGCGGTGAAGGAGATGAAAACGCCCACAATGTAGAGCTGGATGAGCCGGGTAACATCGGCGTCGAAGGCAAAGATGAGCACCAACGCCCCCAACGCCAGCAACAGCACCCCGTTGCTGAAGGCCAGCCTGTCCCCTCGACTGCGCAGTTGGCGGGGCAGGTAGCCATCCCTGGCCAGGATTGAGGCCAGCACCGGGAAGCCGTTGAAGGCTGTGTTGGAGGCAAACACCAAGATGGTGCCGGTGGCGGCAACAATGATGAAGAACGGGATCGAGCCGGCCCCAAAAATTGTCGACGCTATCTGGCTGATCGAGGGGTTCTGCACATAGTCGGTTCCCGGCGCCACCCCGTTGACCAGGAATTCGGTGTGCGGATCGGCCACAATGTGCACGCCGGTAGCGTTCGCCAGGAACAAAATGCTGGCCATCATGCCGGCGGCAATGGCGCCCAACAGCAACAGCGTGGTGGCTGCGTTCTTGCTTTTTGGTTTGCGGAAGTTCGGCACACCGTTGCTGATGGCCTCGACGCCTGTCAGCGCGGCAGCACCGGAGGAGAAGGCGCGCAGCAGCAAGAACGCCCCTGCCAAGCCGACAAGGCCTTGGTTGAAGGCCGCCTCGGGGATTATCTCAAAGTCGGCCGACGGCGCCCGGCCCAACGTTCCCGTGGCGGCCTGAAACAAGCCGGCCACCGTCATGGCGAAGATGCAGAACATGAAAATGTAGGTGGGGACAGCAAAAACAGTCCCGGCCTCCTTGATCCCGCGCAGATTTACCAACGCCAAGATGATCACACCGGCTGCGGCTATGGCGGCCTGTGTCCCGTGCCAGCCCGGGACTGCCGTGGCCAGGTAGTTCGCCGCCGAGGACATGGACACTGCCACTGTCAGCACGTAATCCACCATGAGGGCCGACGCCACAGTCAGACCTGTCCGTTTGCCCAGATTCACCGTGGCAATCTCATAGTCACCGCCGCCGGAAGGGTAGGCGTGCACGTTTTGTCGGTACGAGGCCACCACCGTCAACAACACGACCATGACGGCCAGCCCCACCCAGGGGGAAAGCGCCACAGCCGCCACACCGGCCAGGGCCAGTGTCAACAGAATTTCATCCGGGGCGTAGGCCACCGAGGACAAGGCATCGGAGGCGAACACGGGCAACGCGATGCGTTTAGGGAGGAGCGTATGGGCAAGTTTTTCGTTGCGGAATGGACGTCCCACAAGAACTCGCTTGAACGCGTTGAAGAAGTTCAGCACGCGGGTAACGCTAGCACCACTGGGCGCCACGCGGGTGGCCAACGTCAAAGCCCCCGCCACCATGTCACACTAGGGCTAGAGAAATTGGCGTGACGCGGTACCTGTCCCAACTTGACCGGAGGCCGCAACTATCGTCGAATTAGTACCCGCACCGTATGGCAAAGCATGCGGCACCAGCAGCGGCACACCGAGAATTTTCGGCAATCCGCTATAACAAGGAGCACCAGTGGCACATTTTGTGATCATGGGTTGCGGTCGGGTGGGCGCCACACTGGCCCACACCTTGGAGGACTCCGGTCACTCCGTGGCGATCATTGACCAAGACGAGCGGGCGTTTAGGCGGTTGCGCACAGGTTTCGGCGGACGCAAAATCACAGGTGTCGGCTTTGACCAGGAAACGCTCAAGCAGGCAGACATTGAACACGCCTACGCCTTTGCGGCTGTGTCCAGCGGTGACAACTCCAATATTCTGGCCACCCGGGTGGCCCGCGAAACCTTCCATGTCGAGCACGTGGTGGCGCGCATCTACGACCCCGGACGGGCGGAAATCTACCAGCGCCTGGGCATCCCCACGGTTGCTGCTGTGCGGTGGAGCGCGGACCAGGTGTTACGCCGAATCCTGCCCGAGACAGCCATCAAGGGCGACTTCCGGGAACCCTCCGGCCGTTTGATCCTGACCGAGCTGGCCCTGCACCCGGACTGGATTGGGCATCACATTCTGGATATTGAAGGTGCCACCAAGGTTCGGGTCGCCTATTTGACCCGCTTTGGAGAAGGCATCTTGCCGGGCCCGGACACAAGCTACCAACAAGGGGACACTGTCCACGCCATGATAGTCAGCGCCCAGTTCACCGACGTGGCCCATATTCTTGCAGCCGCCCCCGCGAAGGAGCAATTAACATGATTGTTGTCATCGTGGGTGCCGGCAGCGTGGGTTGTTCCATTGCCAAGGAACTGTTGTCCAACGGCCATGACACCTTGCTCATCGATCCCAAACCCGAAGTCATCGGCAAGAGCGGTTTGCGCGGTGCCCGGTGGCTGGTGGGCGACGCCTGTGAGATCAGTACACTGCGTGAGGCCAAGCTGGAACAGGCCGATGTGGTTGTCTCGGCAACAGGCGATGACAAGGTCAACCTTGTTGTCTCCCTGCTGGCCAAGTCTGAATTTGGTGTGGGTCGCACGGTGGGCCGGGTCAACAATCCCAGGAACGACTGGATGTTTGATGATTCTTGGGGCGTTGACGTTGCCGTGAACACGCCGCGCCTGATGACCGCTTTGGTTGAGGAAGCCGTTGAAATTGGCGACCTGGTGCGCCTGCTGACCCTGCAAACGGGTGTGGCGTCCCTGGTGGAGTTCACTGTCCCGGAGGATTCCCACGTGATTGGGTCCATGGTCAGTGCCATCCAGTGGCCGCAGGATTCAACCCTGGTAGCGATTCTGCGCGATGAAGCACCCATCACCCCCAGCGGTGACGACGTGGTGGAGGCTCATGATGAACTGTTCTTCATCACCACCCTTGCCGCCGAAAACGAGCTGCGCACGCTGCTCACGAACCAGCCCGCAAGCTAATACGAACTGACCCGCAGAAAACGCCGAACATTCACGGTTTTACCGTGTTTTTCGGCGTTTTCTGCGGGTCAGTTCGTATTCCGGGAGTCAGTCTGTTGAGACGGGGCGGCTGACCAGCCACGCGATCCACAATCCAAAAGCATAAAGCGGCACGCCCATGATCAGGCGCATGGCTCCCAGCGCGTCAACCTGCCCGGTAAAGTACAGCGGCAGCTGCACGGCCAGCCGGGCAGCCATGACACCCACCAGGATCAAGGTGGCAACCCGGTAGGCGCGGAGCCGCTCGGGCTCTTGCCGCCAGCGCACGCCTTCGTTGCGCGCATATCCGAACAGCAGTCCCAACACGGGCCAGCGCACAGCGATCGAAACCACCATGGCGAGGATATACCCGGCGTTGGTATAGAAACCCACCGTGTAGTAGTCCTCGGCCTTGCCGGTTTTCATGGCCAGGAACGCTGACAGCGCGACGCCGACTATTCCAGCCAGCGCCTGCGTCAACGGTGTGCGTTGCACCAGCCGGGCAACGAGGAACACTGCCGCCATGGCCACCGAACCCACAAGAGCCACCGTCAGGTCCCGGCTGATGGTGAAGGCCACCAGGAAGACCAGACCGGGCAGGACGCTTTCGGCAATGCCTCTGATCCCCCCTGCGGCGGCCAGTAAGTCGATGTGGCCGTTTTCCTTACGCACCAAAGCGTTCTTGGCGGCCAGTTCCTGGGCGATATCAGCGAAACCGCCTCCGGGCTTGGGTGCCGGGGAGTCTTCTTCGGGGCTCTGCTGGCTCAACTAGCTCTCCTGAATTCCAATAATTTCGTACCGGGGGTTGTACATGGTGGGCAGTCCCTCGCGTTGGGAGACCATGCCCTCAACGCGCAGGCGGGTGCCGGCCACAATGCCCGGAACCCGGCGTCGACCAATCCACACCAGACGCAAACGGTGGTTGCCCGCTGAGGGGTCCATCCTGTGCGACTCACTGTCGGTGACGATGGCCGTGTAGGCCGGTGACGTCGACGCCGGCAAAATTGTCACAGCATCGACAACACCGCTGCACGAGGCACGGCCGCGCATTGGTAGTTCATTGATGGCAACTGCCGGCGGCCACTCACCGTTTCCCACGGGCATTGATCTAGCCGATCGCCGTGATTTCGGGCCCGCGACGGAAGGGTTCCCCGCCTTGGGCCGGTGTTGCATGGTCGGCCGCGACGGCGCCTTCCGGGCTGGTGGCTGCGTCCTTGGGCAGACGCAGCAGCAAAAGGTCGCGCGGGGGCAGTGGTGTTTCGCCACGAACCACCACAACACCGCGGAACAAGTCCTCCAAGTCGGTTGCGGCTTCAGCGTCCACGGCGGCGTTTCCGCCCAAGACACCACGCAGGAACCAGCGCGGGCCGTCGATGCCGATGAACCGGGCAACCCGGAACCCCTTGCTGCCATCGGAGCCGTGGGCCGGAACCTTGGCCAGGACTTCCTTGCCGAAGGCACCATCAAGAATTTCAATCTCGCCGCCCTGCGAACCAACCGACAAGCCGATCTGCTCGCGAATGTCACGCCACAGTTGCTCCGAACGTGAGGCGGCAAAGGCCTGCAATTGGAGACTGGAGCCGTCCAGGTCAAGGGTCACGGCAATGACGCGTGAGGTGCTTTCCTCCACCTCCAGGCGCAACGACAAACCTTCACGCGGGGTGATGAGCAATGCCCCCAAATCAACGTACCCGTCGGTGCCAGCCACCTCGGAAGCATCCAAGGGCCCGTGCAGGGCACGGTCGTAGACAGTGTCGGCGGGATTAGGCGGGAGACTCAACACTGCTGCGCCATCCTCGGGGCCCTGCCCTGCCTCAGCATCATTCTGGGCGGAACTGCCAGCCCCAGCGAGCTGGTCAGTGTCTTCGCTGATCTTCTTTTTCTTACCGAACCCGAAAGCCATGGGATTAAAGACTCCTTGTGAAAGATGAAACGGCAATCAGCCGTTGTTGGCCCCTGAGGCGGGGTTACCGGTCGTGGACTGGGCAAAACCACCGGTGGAGCCGAAGCCGCCGGTGCCGCGCACCGAGTCAGGCAGTTGATCCACAGGAATGAAGTTGGCAATCTCCACACGCTGAATGACCATTTGAGCAATTCTATCGCCCCGGGACAGGGAGATGGAGTGGTGTGAATCCGTATTCAACAGTGTTACAGAAATCTCGCCGCGATATCCGGCATCCACCGTGCCGGGGCTGTTGACAATTGTCAGCCCGTGCTTGGTGGCCAGGCCTGAACGCGGGTGGATCAAGGCCACCAGACCAAAGGGCAGTGCGATACTGACGCCGGTGGGCACCAGGACACGCTCACCGGGTGCCAGCACAACATCTATCCGGGTGCGTAAGTCTGCGCCAGCATCGCCCGGGTGCGCGTAGCTGGGGGGTTCGATCCCGGCGTCGAGCATGCACAATTGCACGCTCACATCCGCGCCGGGCTTGTCCGTCTCAAGGTTTGAGGGAAGAGTCTGATGGGTCACAACAGCCCAGTCTATCCCGAAGCGGTCATCAGGTCCGCGGTGTGTTGGCCGGACGCAACGTGAATTACTGCCGGAAAGATGAAAAGCTACTGACATGTCATCTCAATCGCCGCAAGGCGCCATGCCCCCCGCCGCGGCCAACTACACCGAAAAGCTGTGGCCCACCTTTTGGATTTGGGTCATCGTGGTGGGGCTTTCGGCCTCCGGCATCTTGATCTTCATCCCCATCAGCCCCTTGGCCGGCTATGCGGCATTCGCAGTTTTGCTCGTGTTGCAGGTGGTGCTGTTGCTGACCTCCACCCCCACCATTGCTGTGACGCCGGAGACGCTGCAGGTGGGCCGTGCCCAGATCGACCGCAAGTATGTTGGCGACGTCAGCTACTACCACGGTGATGATGCCACAGCCCAGCGCGGCACCAAGCTCAACGGCCTGGCCTACCTGTGCATTCGCGGCTGGATCAAGCCGGTGGTCAAAATTGAGATCACCGATCCCGACGACAAGACCCCCTACTGGTTGACGTCCTCACGCAACCCCGAGCACCTCGCCGCGGCCCTTGGCGGCGCCGTGCCCACGACAACCAGCTAGCACCACCAACACCGATGGCCACCCCAAGTAACTCCGGGGTGGCCATATTTTTGTTGGCGCCTAGCCTTCGCAGTCGTGGCAGAACTTCAGGCCGTTCTTTTCCCTGACCAGCTGCGAACGATGACGCACCAAGAAACATGACCCGCACGTGAACTCGTCGGCCTGCTGGCCCACAATTTCCAAGGCCAACTCCTCGGGCGAGACTTCACCGCCGGGAAGCTCGTAGAGTTCCGCCAGCTCAGTTTCCGCCACGTCGATCACGGCCGAGGGCGGCGCGGATCGTCCAGCCGTGCGGGGAGCGTGAAAGCTGGTGGTCATCAAAACATCCTTACTTCGCTGCCACGTGCGGCAGATACTAAATACAGCCAATACCCTAAGGCGCAAACGCGTCGCTTGTAATCCTGGCCCGCCCAGAGTTCGCAGCAGGCTTAAGACGGAGGCTCTTCCGCGGCATCCGGGCCGCCTCTTGACGGCTGACACGGCACAAACGAGCATTATTTCCAAGTCATCTCGCGCCACGCCTAGCCGGGTAGTAGGAATTGCCCCCATTCGGTGGCAAAGTTTCGAGGGGAACTAGAAGATTTGGGAGAACGGCATGGCTGATTTGCGGCTGGTGGGTGTCCACGACGACGGCGAACACTTGCTGCTCAGTGGTCCCGGTGGAGAAAACTACCTGCTCCCCCTTGATGAGGCGTTGCGAACGGCCGCGGCCAAGTCCGCAGTTCGCAGCTCTCGGGTGCAGCAAAGCACCACCCGAATGACACCGCGGGAGATTCAAACCCTGATCCGCGGCGGGGCAACAGCAGTCTCGGTGGCGGAACAGTCCTCGCTGTCTTTGGAGCAGGTCCGCCGCTACGAGGGCCCCGTCCTGGCGGAGCGTGAACACATTGCCAATCAGGCCCGCACTGTTGAGGTTGCTGTGCCAACACCTCACAATGACGGCTACCGCTCAGCGTTCGGCGAAAGCCCCACAACGTTGGAAGAAATGGTCATGCACCGGCTGGGTGCCTTCGGCATCGACCCGAAATCGCTGCGCTGGGACGCGTGGCGGGACCATGCCGGCGCCTGGACCATCAGCGCAGATTTTGAGCCCGGCACCCAGTGGGCCGCCAGCAGCATTGGCGAACCACCCCCTGCCCTGTGGCGTTTCCATCCCGGGCGCAAGGCACTGCACAACGCCAACCGTTGGGCCCAGCAACTCAGTGAGCTGGAACCCTTGGACAGTCCGGTGCCTGAACGCCGGCTCAGCGCCGTGCTGGACCAGCCCTTCGACGTTGAGGCGGACTCCGAGGACCAGCCTGAGTCAGATGAGCCCGCAGCTGACCCGCAAACGGACGAGGTTGAGAACTACCCCGGTGACGGTTTGTTGGACATGCTCCGGTCACGGCGCGGCGTCCGCCTGGGCCTCGATGAAACCGGCGACGACGAGCTGGCAGCCATGCTGGGCACCCACGTCCCCGGCGCGCACCCGCGCGATGAGGCCCTGTACTCCCCCACCGCCGAACCTGCCGAGACGCCGCCTGCCACCGATACTCAAAAGCCCAGTGCCAAGGACAGGCTCCGTGCCATGCCGCTGTTGTCACTGGCACCTAGCCTGGACGCCCAGCACCATCACGAGCTGGACAGTGTTGCCGAAGTCAGCACCGAAACCCGTGAAGTGGTACTGTCCGGTGAACCCGCCACACCGTCGCGCCCGGCACAGGCCCCAACTGCCGTCTCAGCCGAAGCTGGCCTGGATGATACCGATGACAGCGGTCCCAGCGACAGCGAAGTCGCTGCCCGACTGGAACGCAAGGCTGCCTCCAAGCCCAAACGCTCAAGCGTCCCGAGCTGGGACGAGATCGTGTTTGGCACCAAGGGCGACTAAACCCCGCCGCAACTGACTCGACCGCTGCTGCAACTGACCGAACCGCCGCATCTGACCCGCAGAAAACGCCGAAAATCGCGCTAAAAGCGCGTATTTTCGGCGTTTTCTGCGGGTCAGATGCGGCGAGGGGCGCAGTTAGCGGCGTTTACCCTTGACCGTCTTGGCCGTGACGGGGATGCGCAGCAGCGGAACCTCGCGCTCAGCCTTGGTGATGGAGCCGTGCTGGCCCACCACGTCCATGGCCTGGGCACGGACCCTGCGCAGATCGTAAAACGCTATGGATTCGCGGGCAAGAATCAAAACGTCGCCAATGCGGGCGGCCACAGTCTCGCTGACGGCACCAAAGTATCCTGCCGCAATGGCCTGTTGGCGGCTCACGACCCACGCCTTCCTGCCAAACGCCTCCACCCAGGCAGCCATCAGCCGGTCCCGGGATTCCGCTGTGGCCTCCGGTTCCAGGTATAAGTGCACCATCCGTGGCTCACCGGCTGTGTGGCGGACACCGGCAACCAGTTCGGGGAACACCGAGTAGTCAATCCGGGCCGAACGTGGCACGTCAACCATGCCATGATCGGCCGTGAGGAGGATCAAGGTATCTGCCGGGACACGTGCCGCCAGGCGTTTCATCCCGGCGTCGAGCTCCTCCAGTTGGTGCTCCCACTGGGCGGAATCGGTGCCGTGGGCGTGCCCGGCCTTGTCCAGTTCGCTCCAGTACAGGTAGACCAACGCCGTGGGCGTGGCGGCCAAGGCCACGGCTGCCTCCTCTACCCGGGAGTGGACGTTGCTGGCGCCGACGAACGTGCTGCCACGCAGCGCAGCCCGGGTCATGGGCGAACTGGCAAAGTGCGGCAGGCTCACGGTGGTGCAGGGCACGTCCGCGGCGATTTGTTCAAACACCGTGGGGAAAGGCTGCCAACGCAAGGGGTCCACGCCAGGGTCCCATTGGCCCAGCAGATTCACCACCTTGTCCTGCCGCGGATCCAGCACGTCGTAACCCACCATGCCGTGCTGGCCGGGGGCGACACCTGTGCCCAAGCCGGTCAGTGAGGTGGCGGTGGTGCTGGGGAACGATGCGTGAAGGGTGCGCGGATGCTCGCCGGAGGAATCCTGGGCTTGCACGCCGCGCAAGAATGGTGCGTGGCCGGAGCGTTGCTTGAGCAACGCCTTGCCCAGGCCGTCAACCAACACCACGCAGATCCGCGGGGCAGCCGGCAACTTCAACACATTGTTAAATGCCTCCACACCCAGTGCGGCCGCAGCGCTGGTAAACACGTCGCCGATGCTGGCCCGGCCATAGGAGGGGGCCGCTGGCAGTTCGGCCTGGTTGAACCCCAGCAGCGTGACAGCGGGGCCTTGCTCGCCCACGGCGTTAGCGGCGGTGATGTGAGCGGCCCAGCCGTGCGCCAAAGGCAGGAAACTTTGAGCTTCCCAGCTCTGCATGGGTGGGGGTCGCCGTGCCGGTGTTGATCGCCCGCAGGGCGCGCGCAAACGCCTTGGCGTCGGCCACGGCCTGCAAGCCCTCCGCTTCGGCGCTGATGCGCAGGGCGATGTCCTCCTGCACAATGGTGCCCGAGTAGCCGTGGTCGGAGTCGCAGTTCGGATCCCCGCACGACGTCGGACCCATCTCCACCCGCTGCCCACCAGACCAGGCGATGGACAACGTCAATTCTCGGGCAGGATCCGAGGGCTTGTAGTCCTGCGGCTGGGAGTAGATGTAGCTGAGCACAACAGACTTGATCTGGCTGGCCGGGACCGACTCGGTGGACACCTGGGCCACCATCTGGTCCCCCGACTCATCGAGCTGGTGATCATCCACATGGGTGATGACAAGCATCTCGGCGGTCAGCACCAGAACTGTGATGTGCCGGTGCACTTCAGTCCTGTCAAAGTGGGTTTCCAGATGCACCAGATGGGCCAGGCTTTCCTGGCCGTCCAGGGCATCATTAACTACATCGGCAACAAGGCGGGGATAAAAACCTGACCGCTGGAGCGCGGATTCCAAATCGCGGCCCTTGGTATTGGCCGGGGCGCCGGCTCCGAAGCTGTTCATAGGCTCCATTTTTGCACTTTGGCGCCACCGTTGCGAACTGGGCGCACCTAGGGCGCACGGCGGGGATGCGGGACCGGGCAGGAATCCCTAGGAGATCATGGCCCGGCGTGCGCTGTCCGTGCGTTGGGCGGGGTTGCCAATGCGCAGTTCGGCGGACAGCACGCTCACGGTGGTGGGGCCCACCAAAATGGGGTTGAATTCCATCCACGCAATCTCCGGGTGCTCCTCCTTGAGCATGGCAACACGGGCCACCAAGTCCTCCAGGGCCTGGACGTTGCCCGCTGGCAAGCCCTCATAGCCGAAGAGTTTTACCGCCGCCCTGGGTGAGCGCACCAGGTCAGCGGTGTCAGCCACCGACAACGGGGGCACCCGGTGAGCCCAGTCATCCAAAAGATTGACGGCATCCCCGGACAGACCGAAGGAGACCACAGGGCCCAACAACGGGTCTTCAATGGCCCGCAAGGTACAGGATTGACCCACCTCGGCCATGGCCTGCACCTCCAATTCCTTGCTCCCGTAGGGCTGGAGGAGTTTACGCATCTGGGCAATATCGCGCCGCAGGGACTGGGCGTTTTCAATGTTGATCCGGACACCGCCAAGATCGAGCCGGTGCCGCAACGTCGGGTCAAGGGTCTTGATGGCAACCGGCCAACCCAACCGTTCGGCCGCCGCGACAGCCTCGTCGTCGCTGCCAAACGGCACGGACTCCAAAACGGCTATGCCGTAGTGCCCCAACAACTCCCTGACTTGAGCCGCATCAAGGGTGGTCAGTTCTGCGGTGGGGACCCCCTCCAGCCAAGAGTCCAACAGGGCCGCGGCCGCCTCCGGGTGCACACCAGCGGGAGCTTCAAAGAGTGGAGTTTCCAGGGTGAGCCAGTGCGCATATCGGCTCACAGCCGCCAAGGCAGCGACGGCAGCACCCGGGCTTGAATAGGCGGGCAGCGTTCGTTCCGCGGACATTTGCCGGTTGACGTGGATCCGGGGATCAACAATGCCGGTAAAAACCGCCAGCACGGGCTTGCCTGACGCTTCGGAGCACTCCTGCAGCGTTACGGCGATGGTCTCCACCGGCAAGCCAATGACCGGCAACAGCGTGACAATCACGGAATCGGTGCCCGCCAACGCATCCAGCACGGTCTTTTTCAGCAGCGGCAACGCCTTGGACTGGCCAGTGTCAAGCAACAGATTTGCTTGCACTTCAGACACCGTCAACCCCAGCTGCTCGGCGGCGTCGGCCACCACGGCACCCAACGCCGCCGAGTTGCCAACAATCGCCAGCCCGGACCCCCGGGGCAGGGGTTGGCCCACCACGAGCTGCGCGACGTCGGAGAGCTCTTCAATGGTGTTCACCCGCACCACACCGGATTGGCGCAGCATGGCATCGAGCGCGCCGGCCGGCGCCTGGGTGGTTCGTACTGCGTGGCCGGGGGGCAGCCGCAGCCCCATGGAGTCCGATTTGGCCACAATGACGGGTTTGCTGCGGGCCAGGCGCCGCGAGATGCGGGCAAACTTGCGCGGATTGCCGATCGATTCCAGGTACAGCGCGCACGCCGTGGTGTTGGCGTCATCTTCCCAAAACTGCATCATGTCATTGCCTGACACATCCGCCCGGTTGCCCGCCGAGAGTGCGGTGGAAATGCCCACGTCCCGGCGGCTGAGCGAGGCGAACAGTGACACACCCAAGGCGGCCGACTGGGTAAAAATGCCCAGGCCACCCTGCTGCGGCAGGTCCGGGGCCATGGAGGCGTTCAGCGAGACTGCCGGGTCCGTATTGGCCAACCCCAACGACGCCGGACCCACCAGCCGCATGCCGTTCGCCCGGGCTTGACGCACCAAGGCGCGCTGCCGCACCAAGCCGCGGTCGCCGTCGTCGGCAAAACCTGCTGTGGCGACAATCAGGCCCTTCACCCCTGCCCGACCACACTGCTCCACCACTGCCGGGACCTGGGCGAAAGGGACGGCGATGATGGCCAAATCCACCGGCCCGGGCACTTCGACAATGCTGGCGTAGGGCATCATGCCCGAAACTTCCAGGGCCTCCTGATTGACGGCGTACACGGCCCCGGTGAACTTGCCTTCCACCACGTGCTCGAGCAGCTGCTGGCCAATACTCCCCCACGCCCGGCTGGCCCCAATGACAGCCACCGAAGCCGGCGCCACCAGGCCGGCAACGCTGCGGGCCTCCGCCCTGTGCTCGCGGGACTCCATCACGGCACGGGACTTCTCTGTGGGGTCAATATCAAAGTGCAAGGAGATGACGCCGTCGTCAAAGCGCCGGTGCACCTCGTACCCGGCCTCGGAGAAAACTTGAATCATTTTGCGATTCTCGGGCAGGACCTCGGCGGAGAACTTGTCAATCCCGTTCTCCCGCGCGGCCGCCGCCAAGTGTTCCAATAGGATTGAGCCAAGACCACGGCCTTGATGGGCGTCGGAAACGTTGAAGGCCACCTCGGCTTCGGTGGGATCGTTCAACCTGTCGTAGCGGCCAATACCAATAATTTCAGCGCCCCGGGTTATAACAAAAGCCACACGGTCCCGGTAGTCCAGTTCGGTGAAGCGGCGCAATTCCTTGGCCGTCAGTTTTGATTTGTAGGTGAAGAAACGCATGTAGATGGAATTCTGCGACTGCGCCATGTGAAAGGTCTGCACGGCATCGGCGTCGGCGGGCGTCATGGGGCGCAAATGGCCCGTTCCACCGTCACGGAGCACAACATCGGCTTCCCAATGGGCCGGATATTCGGGCGCGAGCTCTAGCTTCACCATAGAATCACTGTACCGACATGATTAGTTCTTTTGCGTCTATGTCTGCCCGCAACACACTTAACAAAGAAAAGGAATCATCTCCATCATGGCCAAGCGCCAACGCCCCACCGACGGCACCGTAGCTGAGGACTTCGTCGAAAACATTGTTGATATTGATGTTTCCACGGAGATGGAAGGCTCGTTCCTGGAGTACGCCTATTCGGTGATTTACTCCCGGGCACTGCCTGATGCCCGCGACGGACTCAAGCCCGTGCAACGGCGCATCCTGTACATGATGAATGAGATGGGCTTGCGCCCCGAGAAGGGCCACGTCAAGAGCGCCCGCGTGGTGGGCGAGGTCATGGGCAAGCTGCACCCGCACGGCGACTCGGCCATTTACGACACCATGGTGCGCATGGCCCAGGACTGGACATTGCGTCTGCCCCTCATTGACGGTCACGGAAACTTTGGCTCGCTCGACGACGGCCCGGCAGCCCCCCGTTACACCGAGGCCCGCCTTGCAGCGGCCGCGTTGGAGCTGACCGGGAACCTGGATGAGAACGTTGTGGACTTCATCCCCAACTATGACAACCAGATGATGCAGCCCTCGGTGCTGCCGGCCGCCTACCCAAACTTGTTAGTCAACGGTGCCAGCGGTATAGCCGTGGGCATGGCCACGAATATGGCTCCGCACAACCTGGGCGAAGTCATTGCCGCCGCCCAGCACCTGATTGCCAACCCGCACGCCACCCTTGAGGACATCATGGCGTACGTGCCGGGCCCCGACTTGCCCTCCGGCGGGCGCATCGTGGGGTTGCAGGGCGTCCGGGACGCGTACGCCAACGGCCGCGGCTCCTTCAAGACCCGCGCCAAGATAACCGTTGAACAGCTCACCCCGCGTCGCATGGGCCTTGTCGTCACGGAGCTGCCATATCTGGTGGGCCCGGAGAAGGTCAGGGAAAAACTCAAGGATGCCCTGAACAACAACAAAATTGTGGGTATCGCCGACTTTGTTGACCTCTCCGACCTGAAAAACGGTTTGCGCCTGGTCATTGAACTTAAAAACGGCTTCAACCCGGCAGCCGTCATGGAACAGCTGTACAGGTACACGCCGCTGGAGGAATCCTTCGGCATCAACAACGTCTGCCTGGTGGACGGGCAGCCACAGACCCTTGGCCTGCTTCCCCTGCTGCAGGTGTTCGTCACGCACCGCATTGACGTGGTCCGGCGCAGGACCGCCTTTAGATTGGGCAAGAAGCAAGACCGCCTGCACCTGGTTGAGGGTTTGCTCATAGCCATTGTGGACATTGATGAGGTCATCCAAATCATCAGAACCTCGGATGAGGTGGCGGCCGCGCGTGATCGGCTCATGACCATTTACGATCTCTCCGAGATCCAGGCCAACTACATCCTGGACCTGCAGCTGCGCCAGCTCACCCGCTTCTCGATGGTGAAGTTGGAAGCCGAACGCGATGACTTGCGCCGTGAAATCGCCGCGCTTGAGGCGATTCTGGCCTCGGAGGAGTTGCTGCGCCAGCTTGTCACCGATGAGCTGGGCGAAGTGGGGCGCAAGTACGCCACGCCGCGCCGCACAGTGCTGCTGGAATCGGAAGCGCTGGCGCCCTCGGTGGCCAAGGCACTTGCCGCCGGGACTTCCGGAAAGGCTGCCCCCTTGGCCCTGGAAATAGCTGACGACCCCTGCTGGGTGCTGCTGAGCGCCACCGGCCAGATCGCCCGGACCAGCACGGCGGATCCGCTCGTGGAATCCGGGGGGCGGAGCAAGCACGACGTGTTTTCCTCGGTGCTGAAAACAAGTGCCCGGGCCGAGATTGGCGCGCTGACCTCGCTGGGACGCATGCTGCGTTTGCAAGTGGTGGACATGCCCGTGCTGCCACCCACCGCCGCGTTGCCCAACTTGGCCGGGGGTGTGGCCGCCAAGGACTTCATCACCTTGACCAAGGGCGAAACCCTTGTAGGTTTTGTGCCGCTTAATACTGTCTTTGCCGTGGGCACCGCCGCCGGGGTGGTCAAGCGGGTCACCCCCGAGTACCCGTTGAACCGCGACGACTGGGAGTACATCGCCCTCAAACCCAAGGATGTTGTGGTGGGTGCGGGCGTTGCCACGGACGACGACGATCTTGTCTTCCTCACGCAGGGCGCCCAGCTGCTTCGGTACAGTGCCGCCAATGTGCGTCCGCAGGGGCGCACGGCAGGTGGCATGGCCGGCATCAAATTGGGCTCGGGCGATGAGGTGATCAGCTTCAACATTGTCTCCCCCCACGATCCGGAGGCTGTTGTTGTCACCATCTCCGGCGGACAGGACGCCCTGCCGGGCACCCCGCAGGGCTCCGCCAAGGTGACGGCCCTGAGCGAGTACCCGGCCAAGGGCAGGGCCACAGGTGGGGTCCGTGCCCACCGCTTCCTCAAGGGTGAGGCCGCCTTGCTGGCCGCGTGGGCCGGACACGGACCCGCCAAGGCATCCTCGAGTACAGGGGTTGCGCGGTCCCTGCCGGTGGAGCACGGGCACCGTGACGGCTCAGGGGTGGCGCTGGGCGCAAGTATCGAACTGATTGGTCCCAGCGTGACCGGGCACGGCGCACCCGGGACTGTGGGCCCCAGCAGTGCCGGCGACAGTGTGGGCAACAGCAACGCGGGCACCAGCAACGGCGCCAACAACGGCGCCGCTGCCGCGCACGGCGCACCGCCTGCACCGGCCACGGATCCGGCTCCGATCCCGGCCAGCATGCAGGAGGCGTTCGAGCTGCCCACCGAGTAGCCCGCATTCTTGCAGCTGCACGGGCCGCACGCTCGGTGCGGAGGCCGTTGTGGACATCGGATGCTGGCCGACCAGCATCCGATGTCCACAACGGCCTGCGCGTCGTAAAACGCAGTGTTGGGAGCCTCAGGCATAGACTAAACGCATGGCTATTGTTGCTGATGATAAGGACTGGACCTGGGTTTTGCACAAGCCGTGCCCCGAGTGCGGCTTCAATGCCCAGGAAGTCACCCCGGCCACCGTGGCAACGACAATTCCGGCTCTTTTACCGCGCTGGCAGGCGGCGCTGAGACGACCCAATGTTGAGGAGCGTCCCCATCCCGGCACCTGGTCGGTGCTGGAGTACGGCGCACACGTCAGGGACGTATTTGACGTATTCACGTCCCGGCTGGAGCTCATGCTCAGCCAGGACAACCCCCACTTTGCCAACTGGGATCAAGATCTGGCGGCAATTGAAGGCAGTTACTCGCAGCTGGATCCCGATGAGGTGTCCGGCGATCTGGTGCAAAACGGTCTTGACGCTGCGTCGGCCTTTGGCGCTGTTCCGCTGGCGGCATGGCAGCGGCGGGGGCTGCGCAGCAATGGCTCAAACTTCACGGTGGTGACGCTCTCGGGCTATTTCCTGCACGACGTGATCCACCACCTGCACGACATCAACGCCTAAAACGTCTAGAGTTTTTTGTCCCACGCGATGGTGACACGCCCAGGCATGGCTGTGTAGCCCAGGTTCTTGTAGAGCGCCAAGGCGCCGCTGGGGTTTTCGGTGTCCACATCCAAGGTTGCGCTGTTCATTCCGGCAGCCTTGTAGCGGTGCATGGCGTCAGCCAGCAGTGCCGGCGCGATACCGCGTCCCCGCCATGGCCTTCGCACGCCAAGAACCTCGGTGTAGCCGGCGCGCCGGCCGTCATCGGCACCATCCTGCGGATCAAACTTGGACATTTGGTAGCCGGCCACCTCCCGGGTCATCTCATCGAGGGCCACCGCGGACAAGTCAGGGCGGAAACTTTCATGGTTGAGGAAGAACCGCCACTTTTCCGCCGTGTACGATTCGAGTCCCCAATGATCGGCAAACGCTTCGTTGTGGGCCACGCGCACAGCCTCACTTAGCGAGGGGGTGAACGGCACCAGCACGACGCCGGGTGGCGTGGTGTGGGGCGCAAGCTCCGTGAGTGGCCGTTCCATCTCGGTAAAACTGCGCACCATGGCGAAGCCGGCGGCGGTGAGCAGCGCAATGTGCGCCACGTTTTCGTGGCGCGAGAAGCAGCGTACCGTCCCCTGGGTGAGGCCGTCGGCGGCAAAGCGCTCCCGCGCCGTACCCTGCTGCCACGCCAACACGGCCGAGCCTATCCCCCGCCGCTGCCAGAGCGGATCCACGCCACCAGCGGCAATCGCCACATCCTCCCCAGGATCCTTGCTCACATAGCCATAGGCGCGTGGCACACCTTGGACATCCAGGCCAACAACAGTGTTCTCCGGCGCCGGATTGGCTGCCGATTCCAGCACCTCCATCAGCTCCGACAGTTGCTCGGGCCAGGGCGATCCCTCAGCCGTGGCAATTCGCACCACCAGGGCCAGCCACGCGTCAGCATCTCCCACGGCCAGTGGCCGGAATCTCAGCCCGGCGACGTCGGGCACGGGCACACGCCGGCGCACTGTCATGCCCCCACTGCCACGCCGTGCGAGGCGCCCAGACGAAGCCGGCTGTCGGCGCTGTGAGCTAGTTCGTCGTCGTGTGTCACCACCACGACGGCGGCATCCTCAAGGGCGCCACACAAGTCCCGCACCAGCGCCCCCGCCTCGTCCTGGCCCAGGTGGGCTGTGGGTTCATCTAGCAGCACGACGTCGGCCCCGGCCACCAGCGTCCTGGCCACCGACACGCGCGTGCGCTGCCCGCCGGAGAGATGATGCCCGCCAGGTCCCACGCGCGTATCAAGTCCGTGCGGCAACGAGGAGAACCAGGGGCCAAGGCCCACCGTGTCCAGGGCCTGCATCAGGTCATCCTCCGAGGGGGCGTCGGCGGCCGGCTTGGCCAGGGCAAGGTTGGCGCGCAAGGTGGAATTGAAGAGGTAGGCATCCTGCGGGCACCAGGCAATGCGGGCTAAGGTGGCCGGTGTGGCGGGGGCGGCGTTGAGCTTGTAGCGTCCGGCCTCGGGCCGCAAGAACCCCAATAGCACTGCCAGGAGCGTTGATTTTCCGGACCCGGAGGGACCGCTCACGCTCCACCACTGGCCGCGCTGAACCCGGCCGCTGACACCCGTGAACACCGGCTCGTCAGCGTGCGGGTAACGCGCCGCAACGGCCTCCACCGCCAGCGCGGTGACGGGGGTTGCCGTTGCCGCGGTAGCAGCCTGCTGGATCTCGTCCTGCTCGGCAACCACCGTGGCGGGAACATCAAGCAGCGGCAAGGTGCGGCGCATGAGCGTTGCCAGTGCCGGCAGCGCGGAGACGGCGTCAATGAACTGGGACAGTGGTTCCGACAACGCCAACATGAGCAACGCGGCCACGGCTGCCGCGCGCGGATCCACGCCAGCGCCGATGGCGGTCACTGTGACGGCCACCGCCGCCACAGCAGTCAACACTGTCACGGCGCTTTGGCCAAAGCCGTCAGCCCAGGCAAGACGGCGCAGTGGTTTGGCGACCTGCGCATCTTGGGCCGCGAACCGTGCGGTTTGAACGCCGCCAACACCATTGGCGCCGAGTTGGTCAGCTGCCGCCAGCAACGTTGTGACGCGCCCTGACAGCCAAACTCGGTGGACTGCTGCAGCCGAGGACGCCCTGCGCTGGGCCGCCAAGACCAGTAGGGGCAGCACCACGAAGCTCAGTACGCCCACAATGATGACAAGGCCCGCCACCTCCGGCACCATCAAGAACATGGTGAGCAGCACGGCACCGTACGACAGCATGGCTGCCGGGATGGGGACCACGGCCCGGGGTACTGCATCACGGAGTTCGTCCACATCCGCCACCAGGGTTCCCAGGGCGCCGCCGGAACGGGTCAGCTTGCCCCAGTGAATAACTGAGGAACCCATAGAATCCCAGAGCTTGAGCCGGAGCTCGCTGGCCCAACGGAAGACGGCGTCGTGTACCAGGAGCCGTTCGCAGTACCGCAGGACTGCACGGCCAATACCAAACGTTCGCACCCCAACTATCAACGTCATCAGATGAAGCATGGGTGGTTGATCGGCCGCCCACACAATAAGCCAGCCAGAAATCCCCGACAACGCCGCAGCACTCAAGGTGGCCAGCACCGAGACCAATACTCCTGCGGCAAAGCGCGGTGAGCGCAAGGGCAGGTGCCGCAGAAGGCGCCACGTGAGCGGCGGTAAGGTCGCTGATGCTTCGGGTTCGGCGGACCGCGCAGCATCCCCCTGTGCAGACTGAGGTGCCCGCGCGGGGCTCACCAGCTGCGTTGAGGTGGTTCCGGTGTCTACGACCTCGCTGTGAGCAGAGCCCAAGAGGCCCGCCAACAGGACGTCGTGCGTGGCCACCACCACGGCCACGGACCCTTGCAGCGCCGCAAGTTGCCGGCGCACAGCCCCTGCTGATGCCGGGTCAAGATGCGCCGTTGGTTCATCAAAGAGCGCCAGCTCCACTGCGGGATCGGCGGCAATTCGTGCCAGTGCGCGGGCAACCGCCACACGGCGAAGCTCCCCGGGGCTGCAATCCACAACGGTTCTGTGCGCCAAATGGGCGGCGTTGACGTGCGTCAAGGCCTGCATGAGCGCGGCCTCGCCCACCTCGCGCGCCGCGGGTCCCCCAGCATAGAGTGCAAGTTCGGCCAACACGGTATCCTCAGTGAAGAGGGGGTGCTGGGAGACGAAAACCACTGCCTCGGGCGCCGGCAGCTCGAGGGTCCCGCTCACGGTTGCCGCGCCGTCGCCGTTGGTGGGCAGGACTCCCGCCAGGGCGGCCAAAACTGTTGTTTTTCCGGTGCCGCTGGCCGTGCTGAGAACCAGGGCGTGACCCGGAGCCGCGGATGCTGTGAAGTCCTCCACGGCCGGGGTGCTCCGGCCCGGATAGCGCACAGTGAGGTCTTGCGCCCACATGACAGATGCGGGCCGATCCTGGCAGGCAGGTGCGGCACGGTCCGGGCCGGTAAGCCCATTCACGTGTTCGGCAGCAACAGGGGCGTTGAGAATGTCAGTGACACGGCGCAACGCTTCCACGCCGTCCTCGCTGCCGTGGTGAGCGGCACCCAGATCTCGCAGCGGCCTGAAACACTCCGGCGCCAGCATCAGGGCCAAGAGTCCCGCTTCCAAGGGCATGCCCCCGTAGACCAGACGGACGCCAATGAACACGGCCACCACGGCCACCGAGATGGTGCTGATAAGTTCCAACGCCATGGAGGACATGAATGCGGTGCGCAAGGTGGCCATGGTTGATTTGCGGTAGGCCTCGCACACATCGCCCAACGCCCTGCGTTGGGCCGTTGCCCGGCGCAGTCCCACAAGAACCGGCAGTCCGCGGGCCAGCTCCAGCAGATGGTTGGAGAGCCTGTCCAATCCGCTGGCAGCCAACTCCACCCGCTCCTGGGTGTGGAAGCCAATCAAGATCATGAAGACAGGCACCAAGGGGACCGTCAGCACCACGATCAAGGCGCTGACCCAATCGGACACCAGGATCTGCACGCCCACCATCATGGGCAGAACGGCACAGGTGACTAGCGCCGGAAGGTAGGCGCTGAAGTAGTTATCCAGCCCGTCAAGGCCGCGGCTGGCCAGCATGCCCTCGGCACCCACCGACCCGCCGCTGTTGTGGCTGGTCCGGGAGCTCAACCTGTGGGCCACCAGTTTGGCCCGCAGTTCTTCCTTGGTGCCTAGAGCCGCGCGTCGGGCCAGGATCTGCTGACCCCAGACAGCAGCACCCAAGAGACCCGCCCCCAAGCCACCCTGGACCAGCAATTTCACGCTGTCCAGCGAGGCACCGCCGGCCCACTGTCCCAGTGCATGAGCCAGGGCACCCAGGAGCAGGACAAGCGAAACGGCTTTGAGCGCCGCCAGACCGGCGAGGCCTGCCAGTGCCAGCCGGGTTGAACTGCCTTCGGGAAGAACGAGGCGGGGACTCATGTTAGGTGTTACCGCCCACGGCTGCTGCCTTCTCCTCAGCGCCCACGGCCGCGGTAAAGTCCACCGCTGCCGGCAGGTGGTCAACGCTGATGCGCTTGCGAAAGACCCAGTACGTCCAGGCCTGGTAGGCCAGAACCAGCGGGACACCCACCGCCGCCACAATGGACATCAGCCCCAGGGTGTAGCTTGAGGACGACGCGTTGTCCACCGTCAGGTTCCAGAGCGGATCCAGTGTTGAGGGCAGGACCACGGGGTAGACGGCACTGAAGATGGCTGCCGCGCCGCTCAACAGGAAAACGCCCATGGCGAGGAAGCTGTAACCCTCACGATCCACACGGTTGGCCACCCAGGAGGCCACGGCAGCAACAACGGCCACGGCAATCAATATCCAGCTGAACCACTTGCCGTGCTGCCACGCCACCAGGATCGCCCAGAGCGCCAGTGGCAACAGACCCACAGGCATCCAACGACCCACCAGACGGCGGGCACGGTGGCGGATGTCGCCGTCGGTCTTCAAGGCCACAAACGCGGCAGCATGAATCACGGCAAAACCAACCACGGCCAGACCGCCAAGCACCGCGAACCAGCTAAACCAGGCGAAGGGGCCGCCAACCCTGTCACCATTGGCGTTCAGGGGTAGTCCCGTGGTTGTCAGCGCCAGCAGGGCACCAATGCCGAAGGCGGCAACAAAGGAGCCAAGGGCGATGGCCCAGTCCCAGACTTTGCGCCAGGTATCGGAGTGGATCTTGCCGCGGTATTCAAACGCGACGGCGCGGAAAATCAGGGCTAGCAGCACAAAGACCAAGGGGAGGTAGAGGGCCGAGAAGAGCGACGCGTACCAGAACGGGAACGCCGCAAAGGTGGCGCCGCCGGCCGTGAGCAGCCACACTTCGTTGCCGTCCCACACAGGCCCCACGGTGTTCAGCAGCACGCGGCGTTCCTTCTCGCCGCGGGCAAACGTCTTCATGAGCATGCCAACGCCCAGGTCGAATCCTTCAAGGAATAGGTAGCCGACCCAGAGCACGGCAATGAGTATGAACCATAAAGTAGGCAGAAAATCCATCATTAGTCCTTTAGCTCCAGCAACTCGAGAAGGGCAATCGCACGGTGGTGTGAACGGGTGTGGTTAGTAGGCAAACGCAAGGACATCGTCGTCTCCCTCCCCGCCCGGGCTGGTGCCGCCGTCGTCCATCTTGGACGCCCGGGTTTGGTCCAGCTCCGGCATGGCAGAGACCACGCCGCCGCGGATGTATTTGGTCAGCAACGACACCTCCACCACCAACAACACCGCGTAGACAGTCGTCAGGGCCACCAGGGAGAAGATCATCTCCCCCGCCGACACGCCCGGAGAGACGGCCGAGGCGGTGAACATGAAGACCTGGTCTATGCCGCTCATGGCCGGGTTCGGGGCCACCACGAAGGGTTGACGGCCCATTTCGGTGAAGATCCAGCCGGCCGCGTTGGCACCGAACGGCGCCAGAATACCTATCAGGGCCAGACGCATCAGGCCCTTGGAGCGCGGCACGGTGCCCTTGCGAGTGAGCCACAGGGCGACGCCGGCAGCCATTGCGGCGAGCCCGCCGAAGCCGATCATCATCCTGAAGCCCCAGTAGGTGACAGCCATGATGGGCACGTAGTTGATTTCGGCCCCCGCACGGGATCCGTACATGGGGTCATCGGGCAGGTGGGTGCCGAAGCTCTCCTGATACTCGGGCACCAGGGTGTTGACGCCCCTGACCTCCGTGGTGAAGTCGCCGTTGGCCAGGAAGGAGAGCAGGCCGGGGATTTCCATGACGGCCACAACATCTGAACAGTCGCGGCTGCCGAGGTCGCCAACGGAGAGGATGGAGAAGCCCGTGCCGTCGTGGCAGGCGGCCTCGGCGGCTGCCATCTTCATGGGCTGCTGTTCGAACATCAGCTTCGCCTGGACGTCACCGGAGATGGCTGTTCCGGCGAAGGCGATCATGGCCACCACCGCCCCAATCCGCAGCGACTTGATCCAGACTGCGTGGTCTTTCTTGTCGCGGCCCGGGATGCTGGCCGACTCCCCCACAATGACACGGCCTGTTGCATCAACTGTGTCGATGCCGTCCTTGCGCCTGCGCCACAGCTGGTACCAGGAGATGCCCAGCAAGAAACCACCGGCCACTGCCAGGGCACCTGTGATGGTGTGGAAGAACGCCACAATGGCCGTGTTGTTCGTGAACACTGCCCAGGCGTCCACCATTTGGGGCCGCCCGTCGATCATTTCAACACCCACCGGGTGCTGCATCCAGGAGTTCGCCACCAGGATGAAGTAGGCCGAAACAATGGACCCAGCCACAGCAATCCACAGGCAGGCCAAGTGAACCCTGGGAGGCAGCTTCTTCCAGCCAAAGATCCACAAGCCTAGGAAGGTGGACTCCACGAAGAAGGCAAGCAGCGCCTCCATGGCCAGCGGAGCACCGAACACGTCGCCCACAAAGCGGCTGTATTCACTCCACGCCATGCCGAATTGAAATTCTTGAACAATGCCTGTGGCCACGCCCATGATGAAGTTGATGAGGAACAACTTGCCCCAGAACTTCGTCATGCGCAGGTACTCTTCTTTGCCTGTTTGGTGCCAGCGTGTCTGTAGAATCGCTACCAGCGTGCCAAGGCCGATGGTGAGCGGCACCATCAGGAAGTGATATACCGTCACAATCCCAAATTGCCACCGCGCTATGTCCAGAGCGTCCACTAGCTTCCCCTCATCCGTGAAAAATGCAGAACCAAGACTTATTTCTACAACATGTAGAACTACCAGTTCTACCCTGTGTAGAACTTTGCTGTCAAAGGCTGTAGAGTTAAGTGGATGGTACGTGTTGTGTGTGCCACACTATTTGGCCGCTGTGACTTAAGGAAGTAAATGGCAACACTTGGAGACCTCGAAAGGGCCGTCATGGACCTCTTGTGGGAGCATCAGGAAGCCATCACGGCCAACACCCTGCGCGACCTGCTTTCACAGCGCCCCTCCGTGAATGACAGCGCAACAGAGTCCCGCCCCCTGGCCGTCACAACCGTCTTGACGGTTCTGTCACGGCTGGAGAAGAAGGGTTTGGTGGAGCGCGAACGCATTTCACGCCCCCACCGCTACCGCGCCGTCACCAGCCGGGCCGATCACACCGCCGAGCTCATGCTGGAAGTTTTGGGCTCAGCAACGGACCGTGAAGCTGTTTTGGCACGCTTCATTGGCACTGTCAGCGACGGCGAAGCCGAAACGCTGCGCAAGCTTCTGGGCCGCTAGCAACCACTCACACACCCGTGGTTGCTAGCGGTCTTTCCGCCGCGCAGACACTGTAGGTTATTAAGCATGTATTGGACTTCCTGGTTCCTCGCCGCCTTGGCAGTTGTCTTGGCCTGGCCGGTTCCCGTATTCCTGGCCCGCGCAACCTGGCCCGCGCGTGCGCCCTTTGCCGCCATGGTGCTCTGGCAATCCATTGCCTTGGCGGGCGGATTGTCAATGATCGGCGCCATGCTTTGCTACGGGCTGGTCCCGCTGGGCGAGAACTTGGCCAGCGGTTTGCACGGCCTGTTCCGGATCTTTCTGGGCAACGAATCCCTGGACACTCTGGGCCTGCTGCACGCCTTTGCACTGAGCGCTGCGGCCCTGCTGTCGGCACATTTGGTTTTCACCTTGTGGCTGACATATTTCCGCATCCGGCAACAACGACGCCGGCACCGGGACTTGTTGAATCTGCTCAGCTCACCGGCCAGCGACCGCCCGGGCACAGTTGTCATCAATCACCAGGCCCCCGTAGCTTATTGCCTGCCGGGGGGATCGCGCTCGGTCACGGTGCTCTCCGACGGCCTCCTGGAGCTGCTCTCCCCCGAAGAATTGCGCGCTGTCTTGTTGCATGAACAAACACATTTGACCCAGCACCACCACCTGCTGCTCTGGGCTTTCGCCGCATGGCGCTCCGCCCTGCCGTGGCTGCCCACCTCGAAGCTGGCGCAGCGGGCCGTGTCGTCGCTGATTGAGATCATGGCCGACGACGTGGCCTTGCGTTCGGTGAGCAAGTCCACCCTGGTCACGGCCATCGCCTTGGTGGCCAGTGGTTCAGCGCAGCTTCCGGCCGACGTGCTGGTGGCAGACAGCGCCACCCAGATTGACACCCCCGCCACCACGTCGGCCCGGCTCAGCAGGCTGTTGACACCGGCACCGAGTCTGGACGCGGGCCGCCAGGCGCTGATCGTTGGGGGCGCGCTGCTGCTGCTGGCAGTCCCCACGGCCCTGCTGGTGGTACCGGGCATCCTGCCGCAGTAGGCGCTTAGGGCGCTAAGCGTCGATGCGGCCCCGGTCCAGGTATTCGCTCCCGGCCACAATGAACTCCTTGCGGGGAGCGACGTCCTGGCCCATCAACAGCTCAAAGGTGTGCTCGGCCCTGTCGGCATCGGCACTTGTCACCCGGCGCAGCATTCTGTGCCGCGGATCCATGGTTGTTTCTGCCAGCTGCTCGGCATCCATTTCACCCAAACCCTTGTAGCGCTGGATCGGGATCTTGTGCTTCTTGTTGGCCTTCTCCAGCTTGGCCAGAACAATGTGCAACTCCTTCTCGGAGTACGTGTAAATCATCTCGTTGGCCTTAGCTCCGGCGTTGATGACCTCCACCCGGTGCAGCGGCGGGACGGCGGCGTAGACGTTCCCGGCGTCGATCATGGGGCGCATGTAACGGAAGAACAAGGTCAGCAGGAGGGTGCGGATGTGGGCGCCGTCAACGTCGGCGTCGGTCATCAAAATGACCTTGCCGTAGCGGGCGGCTGAGACGTCAAAGCTCCTGCCCGAACCTGCCCCGACCACCTGGATGAGCGCTGCACATTCGGCGTTCGCGAGCATGTCCCCCACCGACGCTTTTTGGACGTTGAGGATCTTGCCGCGGATGGGCAGCAACGCTTGGAAGTCCGAGGACCGGGCCAGTTTTGCCGTACCCAGGGCGCTGTCACCTTCGACGATGAACAGTTCTGTCTTGGCCACGTCATTGCTGCGGCAATCGGCCAGCTTGGTGGGCAAGGAGGACGTTTCCAGGGCCGTCTTGCGGCGTTGGGTTTCCTTGTGGACGCGGGCGGAGATGCGTGACTTCATCTCCGAGACGACTTTTTCCAGCAAGGTGGCGGCTTGAATCTTTTCGCCACGCGCCGTGGAGTTAAGCTTTTCCTTCAGCTCTTTTTCCACAACCCTGGCCACAATGTTCTTCACCGCTGGTGTGCCCAGGATCTCTTTGGTTTGGCCTTCGAATTGCGGCTCGGCCAGCCGCACCGTGAGGACGGCCGTGAGCCCGGCCATGACATCGTCCTTTTCGACCTTGTCGTTGCCGGCCTTGAGTCTGCGGGCGTTGGTTTCGATGACCTTGCGGAAAGTTTTCAGGAGGGCCTGTTCAAAACCTTCCTGATGCCGGCCACCCTTGGGGGTAGCAATGATGTTGACGAAACTGCGCATGGTGGTGTCGTAGCCGATCCCCCAGCGCAGGGCGATGTCCACCTCGCAGTCACGCTCCACGGCTGTGCTTTCCAGCCGGCCCTCGGCGTTGAGCACCGGAACTGTTTCGGTGAAGGTGCCGTGGCCTTGCAGGCGCCAAATGTCTGTGACGGGACCACCGACGGCGAGGAAGTCCACAAACTCCGACAGCCCGCCGTCGTGGTGGAAGACCTCTTCATGGGTGGCATATTCGCCCGGCGTTCCCGGCACTCGCCGCTCGTCAACAACCCTGATTCTTAGCCCGGGAACCAGGAAGGATGTTTGCCGGGCACGGGAGACAAGCTCCTCGTAGGAGAATTTCGCGTCCTTGGTGAAGATCTGCGGATCAGCCCAATACCTGATGCGGGTACCTGTCACGCCGCGCTTGGTGGTGCCCACAATGTCCAGCCCGGATTTTTCGGTGAACGGCTCAAAGGGCACATCGGGGCTCAGCGACTTGCTCACGTCCTTGAAGTGTCCCGGTTCACCGCGCCGAAAACTCATCTGATAGGTCTTGCCGCCACGGTCCACTTGGGCGTCCATCCGCGAGGACAGCGCATTGACCACACTGGCGCCCACACCGTGCAGACCACCGGAAGCGGCGTAGGAGGTGCCGCCAAACTTTCCGCCGGCGTGCAGCTTGGTCAGCACCACTTCGACGCCGCTGAGTCCTGTTTTCGGTTCCACATCAACAGGGATGCCGCGGCCGTCGTCGTGCACCTCCACCGAGCTGTCCTTGTGCAGGATGACTGTGATGTGTTGGCCGTAACCGGCCAGGGCCTCGTCCACGGAGTTGTCGATGATCTCCCACAGGCAGTGCATCAACCCGCGGGAGTCGGTCGATCCGATGTACATTCCGGGGCGCTTCCGTACAGCCTCCAATCCCTCCAGCACGGAGAGATGGCGGGCGCTGTAATCGGAACTTTGGCGTGCCACGGTGGACTGACTCCTTTTTAAGATATTGCGGAAAAGCCGCAAACTGCCTCGTGCGCTAAATGCGCCTACTCGAGTTTAACTGCTACCGGGCACTCCTGATGGCAGGCTGGCCGCCCGGTGATGGCTACGCGGTGAGCGAAAGTGGAACCATCTAGGGACTGTCCGGCTACGAATAATGGTTATATAAGTATCAGGATCTATGAAGGAGGCCATCATGACTACCACCGTCATTGCCAGCCAGGAGCTGAGCACCCTTGACCGCTGCGACCGTTGCGGCGCCCAAGCGTATGTACGCGTCGTGCTGGAATCCTCCGGCGGCGAGCTGCTCTTTTGCGGCCACCACGCCCGCGCAGTTGAAGCAACGTTGAAGCCGCTGTCATCCCAGTGGCACGACGAGACCGGCCGGCTGCACGAAAAGGCGCCTGTCTCGGTCGACTAGACACTAGACACTAGACACTAGACACACACGCAACAAGGAAGGGCCCCGAACCTGGTTCGGGGCCCTTCCTCTTGCCCTGATTCACAACTCACGCCGCCCAGCAAGTGACGCCCCACCCACAACTGGCCCGCAGAAAACGCCGAAAATACGCGTTGTAGACGCGATTTTCGGCGTTTTCTGCGGGCCAGTTTGTCGGTGAGAGATTAATCCAGGTAGTCGCGCAGAACCTGTGAACGCGACGGGTGACGCAGCTTGGACATCGTCTTGGATTCGATCTGGCGGATACGCTCACGCGTAACACCGTAGACCTTGCCGATTTCGTCTAACGTCTTCGGCTGGCCATCGGTCAACCCGAAACGCATGGCGACGACGCCGGCTTCACGCTCGGACAGGGTGTCCAAGACGGAGTGAAGCTGTTCCTGCAACAGGGTGAAGGACACTGCGTCGGCCGGTACAACGGCTTCGGAGTCCTCAATCAAGTCACCGAACTCGGAGTCACCGTCTTCACCCAGCGGGGTGTGGAGGGAGATGGGTTCGCGGCCGTACTTTTGAACCTCAACAACCTTCTCCGGGGTCATGTCCAATTCCTTGGCCAATTCCTCCGGTGTTGGTTCGCGGCCTAGGTCCTGAAGCATCTGACGCTGCACACGTGCCAGCTTATTGATGACCTCGACCATGTGGACGGGGATACGGATGGTGCGCGCCTGGTCAGCCATGGCACGGGTAATGGCCTGACGGATCCACCAGGTGGCGTAGGTGGAGAACTTGAAGCCCTTAGTGTAGTCGAACTTCTCCACTGCGCGGATCAGACCCAGGTTGCCTTCCTGGATCAAGTCCAAGAAGAGCATGCCGCGGCCGGTGTAGCGCTTTGCCAGCGAAACAACCAGACGGAGGTTGGCCTCGAGCAGGTGGTTCTTGGCGCGCTTGCCATCATGCACGATGCGGACCAAGTCGCGTCGCAGCTGATCGTCCATGGCGTCGCCGCCGGATACGAGCTTCTCGTTGGCGAAAAGGCCAGCCTCAATGCGCAAGGCAAGGTCGACTTCCTGCTCGGCGTTGAGCAGGGCAACCTTACCGATCTGCTTCAAATAATCCTTGACGGGGTCGGCTGTGGCACCTGCCGACATGACCTGCTGGACGGGGGCGTCATCGTCATCGGAGTCCGAGTAAACAAAGCCTGTTCCGGTGGCGACGGGACGCTCCGGGGCAGGATCGTCGTTCTCCTCGTCCTCAGGCACGGCAGGCTCGGTTGGTACCTCTTCTTCGACCTTGGCTTTGCCTCGACGCGTGGCAGCCTTTTTGGGGGCAGCCTTAGCTGCGGCGGGGGTCCCGTCGCCGGCGGCTGCGGCAGCCTTCTTGGCGGCGATCGTGGCAGCCCGCTTCTCTGCTGGAGTCAGCGGCACGGTCGCTGAGGACGCGGGGTCCTCGATCTCCTTGGTTGTGGAGACTTTGCTCTTGGCAGTAGCAGACACAGAAAACCTTTCTTACGGCGGTCTGTGGAGTTACCTTGGGGCAACACCACTATGACCCTGTCAAGTCCGTGTTGCTTATCGCATCACCGTTGCTTGGAGGGTCACAAGGTATAACTCCTTGTAGCGCGGGGTTGTTCCCACCGCCCCGGAAAAAAATCTTCCAGGCCTTTTGTCCAAACACTGCAAATACGTCAACACGAAACCAACCGGGTCTCGGCTTATAGTGTCTCATGTTTTAGCGCCTGCTCAGTGCCGCGCGGAACCGTTTTGGGGTCAGAACATGCACCAATTCTCATGGCGGCAACTATTGTTGGCCGAAAGTGGTGCCCGCCGAGGATTAGGCTGCGTCCTCCCGCACATCACCGTCGTTCTGGTAGCCGTGCCAGGCTGTTTCGGGGTTCTTGGCACATTCGGCGACGTAGCCGGCGGCGAGTAGTTGGTCCAGCATGTTCGCCAATTTGTAGCCGGGCTGATGCGCCTCGCAGGCGGCGAAGTAGCTCCCCGCCCACGTTCCACGCCCCTTGCACCATTGAATCCAGCCCAGAATGCACAGCACCGGCGCCTTGTCAGCCCCGTCTGTCGTGGCGGCCAGGAAGGTCAGCAGTGGTTCGGCGCCGTCGAGCCGTGGCCAATTCGGGGCAACGTTGCCGGCGCTTTCATGCTCTGAGGGAACGCCACCCATCAGGATGCTGCAAAAATCCTGGCCCGCCTTCTCGATCAGATCCTCGGTGAGATGGTCCATGATGACCTGGTGATCGGCGGCCTGGTTGCCCCCATACCACGTGAGCGGGACCACAGGCGGTTCGGCATCATGGCACAGTAGCCCGTTGGCGCCAGCCCCGGCGAAAGCGTGCGCGCAGGAGGTGGCCAACGCCACCATTAGTGTGTCCCGCGCGGCTGCCTCCTGCAAACTGGCCAGCAGATAGGCGCTCATCTGTGCATCAGGAGTCAATGGCCACCGTTCAAGGCTGTGCTCCCAGGCGCCCAGGGTGAGCGCCAGTTGGTGGGCGCCGAGCCCGGAGCGGGCTAGGGGCTTGCGGTACTTCTCTCCGGCCGTTGCAACCGCTGCGGCGAACTCAGTGTCCTCGAAGGCTATTTGGGCAGCGATTTGTTCCTTGGGGCTCTCGCGGACCATGCTGCCACGGTAGATGAACTCGGCGTTGACAAAGCTCTCCCGGATGGAGGAGTTGTCCTTGCCCGGCCAGGGGCAGCACTGCCCGTCGGTGCACTCAAGGCTGCGCCAATGCTCGGTTCCCACGTACCAAGCATCGCGAACGGGCAGGCCCACCGCGGCAAATGCCGTGCGGAGTTCTTGATACACCCGTGTTTGTGGGCAACGCCGCGGATCCTGCCAATCCTCGCGGCCAAAGATGGCTATGAGGCAACCGTCGGATTCTCGATCGCTGGCCAGTTGACTGGCGGCAACCAAGGCAAAATGCGCCGGCGCGCCGGATTCATCCGGGGGCAGGTCCAAACGCATGGTGGCCCGGAGCATCTTCCCGCTCATACCGATGCACACAATGCTGTCCTGCGGCCAATATCCCATCATGTGGGGAATGAACGCCAGGAGATCCTCACCGGCGCTGACCTTGATCTTGTCTCCTTGTTTTCTCATGCCTCAAGGGTGCTGCCGCGAAGGGCCGGGATCCAGAGCAATAACGCGAAAACGCCGAATCTGTGGAAAACACAGCCACCAATCCGCATGAATCAGCTGAGCAACTTTACGGACAGCGCATTACCGGTTTGCGCGTCGGGTCTTTTCCTCGTGCTTATATTGCTGGCGCCTGCGCTTGTTGTCGGAGATGACGGACAGCAGCGGCGGGATTGTTTCACCCCGTGCGGCCATGGAGCGCCGCACCCTGCGCCGAATGGTGACAACAGCTGCAACGCCTGCGCCAAACACCACAAACTGGAAGGAGAAAGCCACCCGGAAGGCGTCAAGGGAGTACAACGTTGCGGCGGAACCGCTTGAGGCGTTGATCAGGTCAAGAATCAGGCCAATGGCGAACATTGTCACCAGCGCCGCCACGAACCCGCCCACATTGACAATGCCCGTGGCCGTGCCCAGGCGGTGTGAGGGATTGAAGGTTCTGGCGAAGTCAAAGCCGATCATGGACGCCGGCCCACCAAGGGCCAGGACCAGCACCAGAACCACCAGCAGCCACAGCGGGGACGGCTCGGGCTGCAGGATCACCGCCAGCCACGCAGCGGCCGACACGAACGTCACCGCCAGCACCATGCTGGACCGGCGCAAGGGGTGTTTCCCGACCCAGCTGCCCAGAAGCGGTCCGCAAATGATGCCCACCACCACAAATAGGCTCAGCAAGACGCTGGCCGTGCCCGTTGCCAGGCCTTGGGCCGAGACAAGGAAAGGATAGCCCCAGGTGAGGACAAAAACTGTGCCGGAGAACTGGGTGGCGAAGTGGCTCCACATACCCAGCCGTGTCCCCGGCTGTCGCCAGGCAGTACCTAGCTCAGCAACGGTTTCCCGCACGCCCCGGCTAATTTTCGGCACCAGTGAACCGGCCGGGGCGTTGCGCAAAAGCGCAGCAGAGAGCACACAGGCCAGCAGGCCAAGCGCCGCAAGTCCCACGAACGCCTGGCTCCAGCCACCCTGGTGCAGCACAAACGCGAAAGGGACAAGGCTGATGAGTTGACCCAATTGGCCTAGTTGTCCGGTGACCTGCGTGAAGACCGGGACTTTGCGCGGCGGGAACCAAAGCGGGATGAGACGGATCACGGCAATAAACGTCATGGCGTCCCCGGCACCAACAAAGATCCTGCCCAGAACGCCGGCCGGAACCGACTCGGCCGTGGCCAGCTGCAGCTGGCCCACAGCCATCAGGGCCGCACCGGTGGCAATCATGACGCGCGGACCAAATCTGTCCACCAGCACACCAACAGGAATTTGCAGCCCGGCGTAGACCACCAGCTGAACCACTGTGAAGGCTGAAAGCGCCGACGCTGTTGCACCGAACCTTTCGGTTGCTACAAGCCCTGCGACACCAAAGGAGGTCCGTTGGGTGATGGCGACGATATAGGCAAAAATGCCCACACCCCAGACGAGCCCGGCACGTTTACTATTCACTCACTCAGCTTAAGTCAGATTCCGGGCCGTCATTCCCGGAGTCCCTTTTGGCCAGATACGCCTCAACGGCTGCGCCAAGCTCGTCGGCGTCGGGCAATTCGTCATTGTCCCCGGCCAGCAGCGATCGACGCCCGGCCCCATCGCTGTGTTCGTCGTACTGCTTCTCCAGATTGGCAACAACCGTGGCCACCTCGCTGGAACCCTCCACCTGCTCGGTGATTTGGCGTTCCACAGCCCGGCCGGCCTCGCGGAGGCGTTCGCTGGGCAGCATCAAGGAGGCGGCGGCACCCAAGTATTCCAGACCGGCGACGGCGGCCGGCGGGTACTCGGCGTCGGACAGGTAGTGCGGGACATGGATGGCGTACCCCACCACATTGCGCCCTGCCTCGGCCAGCTTGTACTCGAGCACGTGGCCGATGGCTGAGGGGATTTCCAGGGTGGATTTCCAGGCCGAGATGCCTTCGATCAGATCCGGCCGGTTGCCGTGCACAGTGGCACCCAAGGGACGGGTGTGCGGAACGGGCATGGGGATCGAATGCACCCAGGCCACCAGGTCCACATCGAACCGTTCCACCAGGCCCACAACTGCCAGGCTGAAACGCTCCCACTGCAGATCCGGCTCGTTGCCGGTCAGGTACAAGAAGGGCGTGCCCAGGGCGTCGATCATGCGGTACAGCACCAGCGAGGGCGCCTTGTAGTCGCTGAGGTGGTCCTCCGTGAAGGTGATGCGGGGCCGGCGCGATCGGTAGTCGATGAGCTGATCAATATCGAAAACAGCAACAGGGTCCCCGACCAGATCCTCCCCCAGTTCGGCGGCAATCTGCGTCACCACATGGCCGGCATCGGAGAATCCGGTAAAAGACATCAGCAAATTCGAGCCGCGCAAATCTTCGGCGTCGATGAGCTGCTCGTTGAGGGCATAGAGGGACTCGGGGTCCTGAAAGGGTGTGTATTTGATGTTATTCATAGTCTTCCTGATGCAGCTTACGTCTCTTAACAGCACAACGCCGCAAGCACCCGGAATCATCCCACATTCGTCTAGCAGACTAGGTATTCTCCGTGCCGCTCACGCCACGGCGCCACGCTCGGTCAGGGGCAAGGCGAACTCGGCGCCGCAAGGAGCAATCCTCTTGTGGTTGGTTCCGCGGCAGCGGTTGGCAAAGTCAACAGCGCCGGCGCCGTTGGCCCAGTTCCCCTGTCGCGGTGGGCTACAGGCAATCGGACCGGGTTGCGGCTACGATCGGTTACAGCGATACCCGTTCAGTAACACCACAACGTGAGGACAGTATTTCCGTGAGTGCCAAAGAAAATATCAGCGTCCGCGTCATCAACTCAGGCCTAGCCAAGCTAGCTGCGGACGCCCTCGTCATAGCGGTCGGCAAGGGCCCAGACGGTCCGCTCATCCTCAATGCGCCCCTCCCGGCAATGGCGCTCGCCTCACTTGAAGGCTCCCTGACAGCCTTAGGCGTGACAGGTGCCGCGGACCAGGTGGTGCGCCTGCCGGGCCTGCCCGACACTGGCGCCAAGATCCTGGTTCTGGCAGGTGTTGGTGCCGTCAAGGACGGGACCGTTGGGGATGAGCCCTTGCGCCGCACAGCAGGTGCCGCCGTCCGCCAGCTCGCGGGCCTCAAGCATGTTGTTTTCGCCTTACCCACGACGTCGGTGGGCCAGGTTGCGGCGCTTGCCGAAGGTGCCGCCCTGGGCTCCTACCAATACGCCAGCCTGCATTCAAGCAAGGAAGGCATGAAGGATCCGGTGGCGAAGGTCACCATCTTCTCCACCCTGGCCAAGGATCCGCAGCTGGCGGCCGCACTGGAGCGCGCCGCGGTGGTGGCCAAGGCAGTCAACGCCACCCGCACACTTGTCAACGAGCCGCCCAGCACGCTCTACCCCGCCACGTTTGCCGAGGCAGCCAAGGACCTCGCCAAGGGTTTGCCCGTCAAGGTCACGGTCTTCGACGAGAAGCGTCTGCTCAAGGACGGCTACGGCGGCATCATGGGCGTGGGCCAGGGTTCATCCCGGCCCCCGCGCATGGTCAAGCTCGAGTACAAGTCCGAGAAGGCAGTGGCCGACTTGGCTCTCGTGGGTAAGGGCATCACCTTCGACAGCGGCGGCATCTCCATCAAGCCCGGCGCCGGCATGGTCACCATGAAATGCGACATGGCCGGTGCTGCAGCAGTATTGAACGCACTCCTGGCAGTGGCAGGCCTTGGCTTGCCCGTCAATGTCACCGGCTGGCTCTGCATCGCCGAAAACATGCCCTCGGGCACAGCCATCCGCCCCTCCGACGTACTGACCATCTTTGGCGGCAAAACGGTTGAGGTTCTCAACACCGACGCCGAAGGCCGCCTGGTCATGGCCGACGGCTTGGTGGCCGCGTCCCGCGAATTCCCCGATGTCATCATCGATGTGGCGACGTTGACCGGCGCCCAGGTGGTGGCCCTGGGCCACCGCACGGCCGGTGTCATGGGTGATGAAGGCGTCAGCGCGGCCCTCAAGGCCGCCGCCGACAGGGCCGGCGAGCAGATCTGGCCCATGCCGCTGCCCGAGGAGCTACGCCCCTCACTTGACTCCCCAGTGGCAGACATGGCCAACATTGGCGAACGCATGGGCGGCATGATGACAGCAGCCGTTTTCTTGCAGGAGTTCATTGGCAAGGGCAAGGACGGCGAAACCATCCCCTGGGCCCACCTGGACATTGCCGGGCCTGCCTTCAATGAGGGCGCAGCGTACGGCTACACACCCAAGCAAGGAACGGGCATGGCCGTGCGCACCCTCGTTGCCTACGTCGAGGATGTTGTGGCCCGCAGCGCCTGATAGCCGCGAGTTGATCCGGGCCCGGGGAAGAGTGGGGGGAGGGAGAAAGAAGGCAGCCAGACCTCCCCACCCCAACCCACCCCCCACCC
>NZ_JBTNDH010000024.1:0-63030 GCF_054511095.1 Arthrobacter sp. TMN-49
TGTTTTACTCACAACTCACAAGCAAAACCCCTCAACTGTCCACGAGGGTAAGAGACATAGTGTCTACGAAGGTCCGAGACAGAACCGTCCAATAAGGTATGCGACATAACAACCTTAACCGGGCATGTCCAGCTCGGTTTCATTGGCCGTGGGCGAAGGTCACCACGTTCATACCCCGCGGGCCCATTCGATAATCAGGTCTAGGCCCGTGGCAAAGCTCGGGTCTTGCGGACGGTTAAGGAAGGCGTGGAAAGCTCCGGGCAGCACTTGGTGGTCCACCGCGATCCCGGCCGCAGAAAGTTCCTGGGCGAATTGACTGCCAGATGCGCGCATTGAGTCATGATCGGCATCAATCATGAGCGTCGGCGGGAACCCATGCAAAGGGTGTCCACCAGGAAAAGCATCGGATTCGGAGAGGGCAGATCGCCGGCCTGCGTAGTGAAGATTCATCAAGTTGAGAGCCGTCGGCGTGTGAACGAAACGACGCAAGCCACGGAGACGGCGGCGCAATTCGCGCGACCGGATCGGAAGCCGGGCATGAAAAAGTCCGTAAGCAAAAAAGGCGCCCGCAAAAGCATCAGCCCCATCGCCTGCCAGGCGAAGTACTGCGGCGGCCGACAAACACGCACCGGAGCTTGCGCCGCCCAGAATCACCCCGTTGGGAGCTTCGCGTTGCACTTCCTGAACTACAGCAACGACTTCGTCGACTGGTATCGGGTAGTGAATGGCCGAGGACCGCCGTAATCCACGTGTCGACCAACGAAATCTCGAGACGGTTGCGAGTTGATATGCAACGGTGATGACGCGAAATCCAGCTGCTGCCAAGGCTCGGGCGACGTTGTGAGATTCCGATTGGTCGAGGCTTCCTTTGAAGAATCCTCCCCCGTGGATCCAAACGATCGGCGGGGTGCTGACGGGTGAAGCGCTGCGTGGCGGCGAGTAGTACCGGACGGGACAGGCCTATGGGGCCCAGCGATTGAGCTGTCGATCCAGTGGACAGGACGCAAGGTCGTTTCGAGAGATTTCACGTTTTCCCCGAATTATCGCCCTTGTGATCTTGAGGATTGGCTTCTGTATTGGTTCCGGTGGGCTTATTCGGCAAGTCTGAGGTGGTGGTAGCTGCCCTTACTCCTGTAGTGAGAGCGCGGAGCGGTGCCATGAGGAATAGCGTGCTAGTGCGTATCCGGTTAGCTCAGGTGTAGCTTGGGATTATGGCATGTCCGGACTTTCCGCGGTCGATTCTGGAGTTCCAGGCGAGGTTCGGTGACGAGCCGTCCTGCTGGGAGTATTTGTTTGCCTGCCGATGGCCGGAGGGCTTTGTTTGCCCACGATGTCAGGGGCGTAAGGGCTGGCCCCTTTCAACGCGGATTCTTTGGGAATGTGCTGATTGCCATCGCCAAACTTCACTCACGGCAGGGACGGTGTTGCACAAGACCCATCTGCCGCTCCAATACTGGTTTTGGGCGGCGTACCTGATGACGACGAGCACCCCTGGAATCTCCGCGGTGCAGCTACAGCGCCAGCACGGGCTCAGCCGCTACGAGAGTGCCTGGACGATGCTGCACAAGCTGCGCCGGGCCATGGTCAATCCTGAGCGGACCTTGCTGATGGGGGAGGTCGAGGTTGATGAGTGTGAGGTCGGCGGAGTGGAAAAGGGCCGCAGCGGCGGACGCAGCCGGATCGCCAAAGCAGCCCATGTTGTTGTTGCTGTTGAGGTCCGCGGCCAAGGCTCTGGGCGCATTCGCATGCAGGTCATCCTGGATGCCTCAGGACCGACGTTGTACAACTTCGTCCATGAGACCGTGGCACCGGGAGCGGTTGTCCACACGGACGGATTGGGGCCGTATGTCCTGCTCGCGAAGAACGGCTACGACCACCGGCCACGATCCCAAAGGGCGGCCAAACGTACCGGAGACACCGAACCCGTCATGCCGAGGGTGCACAGGGCCATCAGCAACTTCAAATCCTGGCTGCGCGGCACCCACCGCGCCGTCAGCAACGAACACCTGCAGGTCTATCTGGACGAGTTCGTCTTCCGCTACAACCGCCGGCGTTCACCCATGTCAGCCTTCCAAAGCCTGCTCGGACTCGAGTCCCACCAAGACCCAACGACCTTCCGGGAAATCGTGGCACAGGGGCCCGGCACTACACGGAGAACCTGAGCTAACCGGATACGCACTAGCGTGCTAATGGCGTTTCTGTGCGCGTTCGCCGGTCGCAACTAAGCCTACGATCAGTCCACCGAGGAACAGGACCACACCAAGGCCGCCAATAGCGAAAGGAATCATGAAAGTCGGTGGTGATACACGCAAAGGACCAGCTTCATCTAGCCAGGTGCCGCTCTGCATGCCGTAGACGAACAGTAGAACCAATACAGCCAACCCAAGCGCAGAGCTAGTCCATCCCCAGATAATTTCTCGCATGATTATGAGTCTTGCACACAAGCGCTCCGATTCCTTGAAGGTAGGTGCGAATGTGCAATGACTGGCTCGTCAATCACCAAGCGACAGCTAACCGCAGGGTCGAACGGTACGACGGCTCTTTACCTCCGAAGCCGTCATACGTCCCGAAAGGGGTGTCCCGTATTGAGCGCCCAAAGAGTCCCGTAAGCCGGTCCGCCACCGACGCAAGCGGCACCCAAATTCTCAGGCTCACGATCACCGCGTTTCCGCAGCCGCCCGATTCCTGTAGACCCCGCCCGCAAGAAATGCCCGGTGCGGACCCTATACGGGACAAGATATGAAGACGCCCGGGCATGATCGAGTCATGTTCCGGTGGTCCATGTTTAGTGAGATTGGTCCGCTTTAGATGAGACGGCACACCCGCCCCCGCAAGCGCATCGCTCCGCTGTGGGCATACACCCCCGCGGGCCCGGTCACCGCTGGATACAGTGGAGCCATGACCTCTTCCGATGCTGCAGTCACCACGCCCGCCACCGACGCCAGCCCGGCACGCCCGCCGGTTGCTAAGAAGGTTCCGGTGGAGCGTACCCATCACGGGGAGACCTTTGTGGACAACTACGAGTGGCTGCGGGAAAAGGAAAGCCCCGAGGTGGTGGCCCACTTGAACGCCGAGCAGGCCTACACTGACGCCGTCACGACCGGCCAGGAACAGCTCCGGACGGACATCTTCACCGAGATCAAGAACCGCACGCAGGAAACCGACCTTTCGGTGCCCAGCCGCAAGGATAACTGGTGGTACTACGGCCGCATGGTGGAGGGCCAGGCGTATGGCATCCAGTGCCGGGTGGCTGCCAGCAGTGACGGCACCCTGGCTGACTGGACGCCCCCTCTGGTGGAGCCCGGCGTGGACGTTCCGGGCGAGGAAATCCTGCTCGATGGCAACGTTGAGGCCGAAGGGCAGCCGTTCTTCTCGCTGGGCGGCGCGGCTGTCACGCGCGATGGGAACCTGTACGCCTACGCCGTGGACAACGCCGGGGACGAGCTCTTCACCGTCCGCATCAAGGACCTGCGCACCGGCGAGATGCTCCCGGACACCATCGAGAACGTGTTTTACGGCCTGAGCTTCTCCCCCGACGGCACCACCCTGTTCTACATGGTGGCCGACGACTCCTGGCGCCCCTACCAAGTCAAAACCCACGTCCTGGGCACGCCTGTTTCCTCCGATGCTGTCCTGTACCAGGAGGACGACGTCGCCATGTGGACAGGCTTCGACCTCTCCGCCGACCGCCGCCACCTGATGATCAGCATCGGCTGCTCCGAATTCAGCGAAACCCGCCTCCTGGACTTTGCCGCCCCAGACAAGGGCCTGCAGCTCCTGATCCCGCGCAGCGCCGAGATCCTGTACGACGCCGAACCCTTCCTTGTCGATGACGTCGAAAAGGTTCTGCTCACTCACAACCGTGACGCCGTGAACTCGATGATCTCGCTGGTTGACGCCGCGGAGTTCAGCAAGGACGCGGCCGCCCAGGACTGGGACACAGTGGTGCCGCACAGCGACTCCGTGCGCATCAACGGCGCCTCCGTCACGGCCACCCACATGGTGGTTTCCCTCCGCAAGGACACCATCGAACGCATCCAGGTGACTCCGCTGGAAGGCTTGGGTACAGCGGGACAGGGTGCCGCCGTCGAACCTGTCTTTGACGAGGAGCTGTACACGGCCTCGATGGGTGGGAGCGAGTTTGAGTCCCCTGTGATCCGCCTGATCTACACCTCCGACTTCACGCCGCCGCGCGTCTACGACTATGTGCTGCCCGTGGCCGGAGCTGACGGCGAACTGCTGCTGCGCAGGGAGACACCCGTGCTGGGCGGCTACCGTGCCCAGGACTACGTTGCCGAACGCGAGTGGGCCACGGCCCCCGACGGCACACAGGTTCCGTTGTCGGTGTTGCGCCGGGCGGACCTGCCCCGCAACGGCAACAACGCAGCCGTCGTGTACGGTTACGGCTCCTACGAGGTCAGCATGGACCCCGGATTTGGTGTGCCGCGCCTGTCCCTGCTGGATCGCGGCGTGGTGTTTGTCATTGCGCATGTCCGCGGCGGCGGCGAGATGGGCCGCCACTGGTATGAGGACGGCAAGAAGCTCAACAAGTTAAACACGTTCACGGACTTCATTGCGGCCACGGACTGGGTGGCCGGCTCCGGCTGGGTGGATCCGGCGCGGATTGCGGCCATGGGCGGCTCGGCCGGCGGGCTGCTGATGGGCGCCGTGGCGAACCTGGCCCCGGAAAAGTACGCGGCCGTAGTGGCCCAGGTCCCCTTTGTGGATGCGCTGACAACCATCCTGGATCCGGAACTTCCCTTGTCAGCCCTCGAGTGGGAGGAGTGGGGCAACCCCATCACCGATCCTGCGGTGTACAAGTACATGAAGAGCTACACCCCGTACGAGAACGTCGGGGCTGTTGCCTACCCGAAGATCGCGGCCGTCACCAGCTTCAATGACACGCGCGTGCTGTATGTGGAGCCGGCCAAGTGGGTGCAGCAGTTGCGTGCCGTCTCCACCGGTTCGGAGCCCATTGTGCTCAAGATCGAGATGGACGGCGGGCACGGCGGCGCCTCCGGCCGGTACGAGGGCTGGAAGACCCGCGCCTGGGACTACGCGTTCCTGGCCGACGCCCTGGGCGCCACCGAGCTCCGCTAACCCCTCCGCTCCGCTGGCCACTCCGTCGAACGTACAGTTGTGGCGCATGTTTGCCGCCAACATCCGCCACAACTGTACTTTCACGGGTCAGAAGCAGGGGTCACAAACTGCGGACGGTTGCGTAGACGGCCTCGGACGTCCATTCGCCCTTGAGGTACATGTTGTTGCGCATGACGCCTTCGCGCTGCATCCCCAGCCGCTCGCAAATGGCCGCCGAAGCCGCGTTCCGTGCGTCCAACCGTGCCTCCACGCGGCGGAAATCGAGCGTTTCGAGCGCCAGCTCCAGCACGGCCCGGGCCGCCTCAGTGGCGTAGCCGTGGCCCTGCGCGGCCGGCGCCATGGTCCAGCCAATCTCGCCAAAGCGCTCCGGTTGCGGACCTTCGGGCTTGCCGCCGGCGTTCCACTTCAGCGCCATTTCGCCGATCAGCCCGGGTGAGGACTTCGCTTCCACGGCAAACGTGGCCCAGTCGCCGGGCCCGTTGAACGGTTCCTCCACATAGCGGCCGATCCGCGCCATGCACTGCGCATAGCTCCGGGCCCCGCCGTACAGGTACCGGGCCGTCTCGGGCAGCCGCTGGTAGTCGTAGTACGGAGCCAGGTCATCGACGGTGAACCGCCGCAGGATGAGCCGCTCGGTGGTCAGGGGAAAGGGAATTTCAACCATTCTCCGACCCTACCCCGGCAGCTCCCCCAGCACGACGGCGGCCGTCGCCTCCGCGATCGCCTGCTCTTCGTCGGTGGGAACCACCAGGACGGCAAAGGCCGAATCGGGCGTGCTAACCACCCGTGGCGAGCCGGAGCGCACCAGGTTCGCCTCGCCGTCGAGCTTCACGCCGAGGGCGCCCAGCCGGGCCACCACCTGCTCACGGAAGGAAGCGGAGTTCTCGCCAATCCCGGCGGTGAAAACGAGCGCCTGCGCCCCTCCGACGGCCACGTGGTAGCCGCCAATGTACTTCGCCAGCCGGTAGGAGGCGATGTCCAGGGCCATCTGGGCGCGCCTGTCGCCCACCTGGGCGGCGTCCACGATGGCGCGCATGTCGTTGTCGCCAAATAGCGCCTTGAGGCCGGATTCGCGGTTCAGCAGGGTGTCAATCTCATCGGCCGACATCCCTTGGCGCTGCAGGAAGACCAGAATTGAGGGGTCGATGTCACCACTGCGGGTGCCCATGACCAGGCCTTCCAGGGGCGTGAACCCCATGGACGTGTCAACACTGGCGCCGCCCCGGATGGCCGTGAGCGAAGCGCCGTTGCCCAGGTGCGCCACCACGGCGTTGAATTCCTTCACAGGCACACCGAGCAGCTCCGCCGCACGCCCCGTGACAAATTCGTGCGAGGTGCCGTGGAAGCCGTAGCGGCGGATCCCGTACTGGCGGTACAGGGAGTCCGGCACCGCATACCGCCAGGCGAATTCGGGCAGCGTCCTGTGGAAGGCGGTGTCAAAAACCGCCACCTGTGGCAGATCCGGCCACTTCGCCGTGATGGCGCGGATGCCGAGCACATTGGCCGGGTTGTGCAGCGGGGCCAGCGGGTTGAGCCGCTCAATGGCGCGGGTGATCTCATTGTTGATGCGCACCGGTTCGCTAAAGCGCTCCCCACCGTGCACCACGCGGTGTCCGACGGCGTCCAGCGGCTTCTCCGCCAGCCCGGCTTCCAGCGCGGCCGCCACCTGATCCATGGCCTCACCGTGGTTTGCGGGCCCGCCGACTCCCTCGCCAATGCGTTCGATCAGGCCGCTGGCGGCAATCTCGTTGCTGTCGGTGTCGCGCACCTGGTACTTCAGCGAGGAGGAACCCGAGTTGATGACGAGCACGCGCATTAGGAATCCTTCACGTTGGTGGGTGAACTTGGGCCCGCGACCGGGGCCTGGGCCTGGGCCTGGATGGCCGTGATGGCCACGGTGTTGACAATGTCCTCGACGGTGCAGCCGCGGGACAGGTCGTTGATGGGCTTGTTGAGCCCCTGCAGGACGGGCCCCACGGCGACGGCCCCCGAGGATTGCTGGACTGCCTTGTACGTGTTGTTGCCGGTGTTCAGGTCGGGGAAGATGAACACGGTTGCCTGGCCAGCAACGGTTGAGGCAGGCAGCTTGGACGCGGCGATGGAGGCGTCCACGGCGGCGTCGTACTGGATGGGCCCCTCGATCGCGAGGTCGGGGCGCGCCGCGCGGACCAGTTCCGTGGCGCGGCGCACTTCATCAACGGCCGCGCCAGAACCGGAGCCGCCGGTGGAGTAGGACAGCATGGCAATGCGTGGTTCCACCCCAAACTGGGCTGCTGTTTCAGCGGAGGCGATGGCAATGTCGGCCAGCTGTTCCTCGTTGGGTTCGGGGTTCACGGCGCAGTCGCCGTACACCAGCACGCGGTCTGACAGCAGCATCAGGAACACCGAAGAGACAATGCGCACGCCTGGCCGAGTCTTGACGAATTCCAGTGCCGGGCGGATGGTGTTGGCCGTGGTGTGGGCGGCGCCGGAGACCATGCCGTCCACGTGGCCCAGCTGGACCATCATGGTGCCGAAGTAGGATCCGTCGGCCATTATCTCGCGGGCCCGGTCCAGGTCAACGCCCTTGTGGGCGCGCAGGCGCTGGTATTCAACGGCAAAAGCCTCCCTCAGGGGTGACGTTGCCGGATCAACAATGTTGATGCCGCTGAGCCCGATGCCGTGGGTGGCCGCCACTTCCTCCACGGCCTGCGGGGAACCCAGGACTGTCAGCTCGCAGACGTCCCGTCGGTGCAGAATCTCCGCTGCTGCCAGGACTCTGGCATCGGTGCCCTCGGGCAGCACAATATGCTTGCGTTCGCTGCGGGCCCGTTCGATCAGCTCATGAAGGAACCGCAGGGGCGTCATGGTGGCGGGCCGGGGAATCGTGAGCCTGCCCAGCAGTTCGGACTCGTCCACGTTGCGGGCCCAGGCGCCCATGGCCGCGGCCACCTTGCGCCGCTGTCCCGAGTGAATCTCGCTGCGGACCTCGCTGACGGCGCGGGCGGTGCTGTAGGTGTCGGCGTCGGAAGCAAAAAGGGGAAAGGGTGCGTGGGCCAGGAACGGCAGCACATGGGGGTCGGGAGCGAGCCCTCCGGTCAAGATCATGCCGCTGGGCACCGGGAATTCGGGCGAGAACGCCGATGCCAGCGTTGCCACCATGATGTCGGCACGGTCGCCCGGAACCACCACCAGATCATTGGCCTCGAACAGGTTCAGGAAGTTGCCCACGGTCATGGCGGCAATCTTGATGGCGTGGATGTCGCGTTCCAGCTCCGGCCGGCCGGCCATTTGGCGCAATCCTAGCGCCGCGGCCACCTCCGCCACGGTGGGGCGTGAAATCTCCGCAATCTCGGGGATGACATAGACCGGAAGACTGCTGCCGCCAGGCCGTATGGCCGCCAAGATGGCATCGATGGCGACTGGCTCGGCACGGTTGACCATCATGGCCATCAGGGAGGTTTTTTCCGCGGCAAGTTCCTTGCGGGCCACGTCGACAGCGTCGGCAATTTCCGCGGCGTCGAGCCCGCGGGCACCCACAACTGCCAGGACCGGCAGCCCAAGGTTGTTGGCCAGCCGGGCGTTGAGGTCGAATTCCACCGCAGCGTCCTGGCCGGTCAACTCCGTGCCTTCAACAATGACCACGTCGCAGTCCTTGGCGATTTCGCTGAAGATCTCCACGGCCCGGGCATCAATCTCTTCGCGCCGTCCGGCCGCCATGAGGGTGCGGGCCTCTATGGTGGTCATGCCGGCGCGGCACACCCTCGGAGACAGCTCGTAAGTGCGGCGAAGCATGGCCACCGTGGGGTCTTGTTCAGGGTCTGCGGCGGCAGTGATGGGGCGGAAGAACCCTATCCTGTCCGCACGCCGGTGGAGCGCGTCGGCCAGGCCCAGGGAGACCAGAGTCTTTCCCGAACCGGGTGTTGTTGCACTTACATAAATTCCACGGGCCATGGTCAATTTCTTACCTTTCGCAGCTCTATCACCATCCAAGCACGCCGGGGCCGCATCCGGATCAAATGACGACGGGAATCACTCCCGGGCCGGGCTGTTCGGCCAGGCCCGGCCCACCTCGGAATGCCCGCCAAACGCCCCGCCATGCCTAGAGTGGGGGCATGTATGGAATTGGCGAGCTTTTGTTCGGCCGGATGACCGGCCCCCTCGACGTTGCAGCCATGGCCTTGACTGTCCTTGGCGCGCTGCTGATCTGCGCGTCGTTGGTGCTGCTGGCCCGGCGCAGCGACACAGGCTGGTGGCTGGCCGGCGCCGCGTTCCTGGTGCAGGCGCTGGCGCAATTGATGAACTTCCCGGGCCTGCTGGCCGCCTCCCCGGCCGGGCTGCTGATGTTCGCCGCCGGGGTGGCCATCCCTCTCGCCGTGGCGGTGGGTTCCGCCGCGTATGGGCTTCTGTCCTTCCGGAAGCTGCCGCGGGAATCCGGGCGGCTTCGGACCGTTGCGCTGCGGCCGTTCAGCGGCGTGGACCTGCTGGCACCTGCGGCCGCGGCGCTGGTCTACGCCCTGGGTTCAATGCTGGTTGTCGCCTCGGTCTTCTCGGGGTTCTCCGCCCCGCTCTCGCGCATCCCCTGGTCGTCCCTGCTGCTCACCGGCTTTCTGATGGGCCTGCTGCCGGCCGCTCTGGTGGGTCTGGCCCACCGCTCACGCTGGGCGTGGCTGCTGGTCATCGCGGCGTCCGTGGCATCGGTCTACTCCACCACCATGCTGGCCCAGGGTTCGGTGCTGATCTTCCTGTTCGTGGCCCAGGCAGCTCTGGCCTACCTGGGCTGGCAGCGCTGGGGAACCCTCCCGGCTGGCAGCGCCGGAGCGGCCCGGGCCAAGCGCACCAGCTAGCAGGATACCCGCGGCCGGCACCCGTCACGCACATGTGCCATTGACACCGCCAATGCCGGCATGGTCAGATTAAGTGGCTTTCCGCCATGATACGAACCGACCCGAAGGAGGAACCAATGATTGTTCGCGCAGCTCTCCGTGCCCAAAACATCCGCATTGCCCTCCACAGGAGTCGATTCACCCATGAAGCATTCTGCTGACACTCAGCACTTCGAAAAATTCACCCGCAAAACCTCCCAACGCCGCAGTCCAGGCATGGACAGCGCCTTTGAAAGTGCACAAACACGCCCCCAGGACTGGAATGTCCTTGACGATTCCCTGGCCGAGAATCAGCGCTGGTCCACGTGGCCCGATCTTGAAAAACTCATGCGCGGCCCCGCACCGTATCCCGAGTTTGTCATTGAGGACGCCGCCGCCGTTGACACCGACCTTGGCATCCTGAAAACGGGCAAGGAGGCCGACGTCTTCCTCGTGGAACGGGCCACCGAATCCCGCAGCACCGTTTTTGCGGCCAAGCGCTACCGCTCAGCCGAGCAGCGGCTCTTCCACAGGTCCTCCACCTACACGGAGGGGCGCTCCGTGCGGCGGTCCCGCGACGCCCGGGCCATCAAGAACGGCAGCAGCTATGGCCGTGAAGTGGAGGCCGCCCGCTGGGCGAACGCCGAGTGGACGTACCTTCGCATGGCCTGGGAATCTGGCATTCCCGTGCCGTATCCGCTGCAGATTTGCGGCAACGAGATCATGATGGAGTTCATTGAAGACCCGGAGCTCGCCGGCGCCGCTGCACCGAGGCTGCAGTCGGTCAATCCAAGCCGGGAACGGCTGGAAGGCTATTGGGAGCAACTCGTGGACGCCATGTCCGGCTTCGCCCGGATGGGTTTTGCCCACGGCGACCTCTCTCCCTACAACGTGCTGGCCGCCGGCGACCGCCTGGTGGTCATCGACCTCCCGCAGCTGGTTGACCTGGCCGGGAACGTGCAGGGTGCAGAGCTGCTGGCCAGGGACTGTCGGAACATGTGCGCCTGGTTCACCTCCCGCGGCATGGAGGTCGACGACGGCGACCTCCTGGCCGGGCTGCTAGCCTCGGCCTGGTGAGACACTGTCCGCCCCGCCTGGCGCGGGGCGGACAGCGTGGCCAGTCCGGCGCCGCTTATTTCGTGCCGCTTGCCCCGCGGATCTTGCCGGGTAGGAAGGGCAGCCACGGCGCCGAGTACACCAGCGCCAGGTCGGTGCCCGGTTCCACAACAAAGCTGGCCTCGCCAAACTTCCAGAGCCGGTTGAACAAGAAGACGCGCACCGTGACGGCGTCGTCACCGGGAACCTTCCAATTCCTGGTGCCCCACTGTGTTGGCTGGGCCGTGCCATTGACAACGACTGTGGGCCTGGGAAACCACCCCAGCCACGGCTTGCGCAGGGTCAGCTCAAAGCGGCGGGGTCCATCAGTGTTTTGCTTCACGCTTGACAGCCTAGCGGGGTCAGGCCAGCAGCTTGGACCCGTCTGAGTTCCCACGGTCGTTCCGGGGCCAGGGCCGCCAAGAAGGCATCGTCATGGCTGGATACGATCAACGCCCCCTTGTAGTCGGCGAGCGCTGACACCAATTGTTCGGTGGAGACAATGTCGAGATTGTTGGTGGGCTCATCCAGCAGCAGCAGCTGCGGGGCAGGCTGGGCCAACAGGATCCGGGCGAGCGCCACCCTGAACCGTTCACCACCGGACAGTTCACCCACCGCCTGGTTGACCAGGTCACCCTTGAAGTGGAAACGAGCCAGTTGCTCCCGAACATCGGCCAGCGCCGCGTCCGGGGCTGACGCGCGAACGTTCTCCACGACGGAGCGGTCGTCATCCAACCCCGACCAGGAATCGCTGCCAATCCGCTGCTGCAAGTAGCCCACTGGAACGCAGGCCAGGGAGACCAAATTGTTCAGGAGAGTTGTCTTGCCCACCCCGTTGGGCCCCGTCAGCATGACCCGCTCAGGTCCCCGCAGCGTCAGCCGGGAATCGGGCGAAAGCTGCGCGCCGTCGTCGTACATCACGCCAAGAACAACTGTCGACGCCGGGGCGTCAAGCACTGTGCGACCCTGCGGGACTGCCGTGTCCGGCAAGTCAATGCGGATCCGGGTTTCGGTGGGGATCGCGTCACGGGCATCGGCAAGGGCTGCGGCGGCGTCGGATTCGCGACTCCCCATGACGCCGCGCATCGTCCCGGCCGACTCTTGCGCCCGTTTGCGCAGTTCATTGGCAAGGATTTTGGGCAGGCTATCCGCCGCCTTGCGCCCCTGCTTGGCGCGGCGCGCAATCTTGGTCTCAGCCTCGATGCGCTGGCGCTTCTCCGCCGCCAGCTTGGCGCTGGCGTCACGGACCATGCGCCGGGCCGTTTCACGCTCGGCCGCCAGCCCGGCAACGAAACTGTCCCAGTTGCCGCCGTGGCGGATCAGCTCCACACGCTCCCCCGCCCATGCACGGCTGCGGACAGGGCGGAGCTCGGCGATGGCGTCCACCCGTTCCAGCAGGGCCGTGTCATGGGTCGCGACCACCAGCGTGCCGCGCCACTGTTCCACGGCCTGGTACAGCCTGCCGCGGGCGGTCTTGTCCAGATTGTTGGTGGGCTCGTCAAGGAGCGTGATGGGCTTGGCTGCAAGTTCCAACCCCGCCAAGGCGATGATCATGGCCTCGCCACCGGAGAGCGTGCCCACAGTCCTGTCCAGAAATTCCGGGCCCGTCACGGGCAGCCCGTAGCCAGCCAGCAATGCCACGGCGCGTTCCTCAAGGTCCCAGTCGTCGCCAATGAGCTCGAAGTTCTCACTCATGTCTTCTTCCCGGCCGGCCAAGACGTGGACCAGGGCGCGGCGTTTGGCGCTCACTCCCAGCAGGTCCGTGACGCTTTGTTCGGTGTGCAGGGTCAGCTTTTGCGGCAGATATGCCACGGACGACGTCGTCACAACAGTGCCGCTGCTGGGTGCAAGTTCGCCGGCAATCAGGCGCAGCAGTGCGGTTTTGCCCGTTCCGTTGGGCCCCACCAGACCTGTGCGTCCGGCGGCGAGGACTGCTGTCAGCTCGGTAAAAACTTCTGTGCCATCGGGCCAGGAATAGGCAACGTGGGACAGCGAAATGGGGTGGGTGTTCTGCATGGTTCTCTTCGACAACTCTTCAATGAGCGCGCCGGGAGCTGCACGGAGCCTCTTAGCCGAGGGCGTGCATCGCTGCGGCGCTTATTAGGCGGGGGCGAGCCAAGTCTTCAACGGATTTTCCTCACGGCGGGGACAGAACGTTTCCAGTCTGGCATGCGCAGGGGCGGGTCTGTCAACCCTTGCCGTTGAACGGGCAACAGCGAATCCACAGCCGTTTCGCATAAGCTTCCTTGAATGATCACTGAGCTACAGCAACCCCTTGCCACCATCGATTCATGGTGGCAGGCGGTGTTATCCGGTTTTGTCCGTACCGAGGCGCCAAGCGTTTCCGCCACCCTCTTGCTCGGCATTGTGGCCGCAGCGGTTGTTTTGAGCATTCCGCGCGTGACCTGGCGCTGGTTTGGCCTCTACGTGACCTTCGTGCACGAGCTGGGCCACGCCTTTGCAGCACTCATGACGGGCCGGGTGGTGCACGGGCTCAAGATTGGCCTGGATCATTCCGGCCAGCTGGTCAGCAGCGGCCGACGCGGTTTTAGCGCCACCTGGTCAGGTTTCTGGGGCTACCCTGCCCCGGCCGTGGTGGGGTTCGCCTTGGTGTGGTCTGTGTCCGCCGGCTGGGCCGGGGCCGCCGCGTCCGTTGGCGCATTGGTGCTGCTGCTGGCCCTGATCTTCCTGCGCAATTTCACCGGCATCATGGTGGCCCTGGTCAGCGCAGCGGTGGCACAGTCACTTGTCATGTTCGCCGATCAGCAGACCGTCAGCTACGTGGTTCTGGGCTTGGGCATTGCACTGGGCGTTGGCTCAGTGCGTGATTTCTTCAAGGTGGCGGCCGTCCACACACGCCGCCGCACTCACCTGGCCAGCTCCGACGCGTATATTTTGGCGCAGGGAACCGGCGCGCCGTCGTTCATCTGGCTCAGCGGCTTTGCCGTGGTGATCTTTGGCTCGGCCGTGTGCTCGGCCTACCTTTTGTGGGGCATGCTGGCCCGCTAGCCTTGATTCTCAACGCTGTAGTGGAGATGGACGACGCCGTTGCTGAACCTGCGCTGACCCAACAGTTCCAGCGAGGTGCTGAAACCCTCGGGCAGTGCCCGCTTCCCGCCGCCCACCATCACCGGCGAGATCAACAGGTGGATCTGATCCACCAATCCCGCGTTGAGGGTTTGGCCTGCCAAGTCGGCACCCCCCACTGAGAGATCCGTTGCGGCTTCCGCCTTCAGCCGGCGGATGGACGCCGGGTCAAAGTTGGCCTCAATCCGCGTGTTTGCTGCGCTGGCCTCGCTCAGGGTTGTTGAGTAGATGATCTTCTGGGCTTGCTGCCAAATGGTCGCGTAGTCCACCATCTCCGGGGGTAGATCCACCCGCCCGTAGAAGGTGTCCCACACCTTCATGACGTCGTAGAGGCGCCTGCCCAAAAGGTAGATGCCAATGGGGCGCTCGAGATTGTTGATATAGGCATGAACTTCCGGGTTGGGCATGCTCCAGTCAAAATTGCCGTCGACATCGGCAACGTAACCGTCCAGAGAAGTGATGGCGGTATAGATGAGTCTGCCCATGGATCTGGCCTCCTGAACGTTGCTGAGCTGTCCTTTCCCAGTATTCGCTCCCCGTCTTGGGGTGGGAAGCTATTTGCCCATTTTTTTGAGCAGCCATTTCACAATCTGGTCAGTTTGGCTCCCAAAGGGGTTCTCATCGACGACATACGTCCAGGTGGTTGCGCCCCTTCGGATGCCCGCGGCGTCCAGGTCAACGCCATCGTCAGTGACTTCCAGCGCCGCCAGCGTGTCCAGGGCGTTGTCATGGACTGTGTCAAAGAAGCCCTCGAAGGCCCTGATGGTTTCTCGCCGGAATTCATCCAAGGGGTTCTGTCGCCCCAACGCCCGCAGGTGAATGGCGGCGCGTTGTTCGGACAACAACGCCAAATGATCACTCCAGGCCGCGTCAAGTTCAAAGAGCATCACGGCCTTGCACACTTTGGCCAGTTCTTCCTCGCCCAAGGCACTGCGAAGTTCGTGCAAGCGGCCGGGCTCCCCGCCGGCGGAGCCGCCGTCCCGGTTGTCCTCAGCATCGCCGTCGAGGCTCTCAAAAGCCGCCAAGGCTGCCTCATCGTCCCGCAGGATTTTGCCGCGTTCGGACAGCACCACCTTGCGCTGGTAGGCAATCAGCTCGTTGTATTTCCACGAGTTCTCCTGGGTGGTGAACCGTTCCTGCTCGGCAAGCCGTTGGGCCTTGTCCAGCAGTTTTGACACGCCCTCCCTGCTGACCAGGCCGGCGTCGTCAGCTTCCTGCGCCACAGCATCGCTCAGCTCCAGGCCGTGCGCCTCCTGCCCGTTGGCCGCAGGATCTTCGATGCTGGAGACGATCACGCTGGCGCCCGGATCGCCCTGCCGCCCGGCCCGGCCGCGCAGCTGGGCGTCGAGGCGGGGTGAATAAAAGCGGCCCACAATGATGACCAGCAACCCGCCTAGTGCAGCCACTTCCCGGCGCTCATCATCGCTTGCGGCGGTACCGCCCAGCACAATGTCGGTGCCGCGCCCGGCCATCTGCGTGGAGACCGTGACCATGGACTTGCGGCCGGCTTGGGCAATGATTGCAGCCTCGAGGCCGTCGTTGCGGGCGTTGAGGACCTGGACGTCAACGCCCCGAGCCGCCAAGTCAGCGGCGAAACGCTCCGAGGTGGCAACGTCATGAGTGCCAATCAGGACCGGCTGCCCGGTGGCATGAGCCCTGGTTGCTGCCTCGATGACGGCCGCATCTCGCTGGGCGGCCGTCGCGTAAATCAGTTCCGCACGGTCATCACGGATGCACGGTTTGTGTGCTGGAATGCGGCCCGCAACCAGATCGTAGTTGGTGCGCAAATACTCCGAGACGGCCGCGGCGGTGCCGCTCATGCCCGTGACGCTGGCAAAACCCTTGATCAAGTCGCGGACCAGCAACTGGTCAAGCACCTCGCCGTGCTCGGTTTGGCGCAAACCCTCCTTGGTCTCCACAGCCGCCTGCAAGCCGTGCGGCCAACGCTGCAGATGCGCCACCCGGCCGCGCGAATCCGAAACGATCTCGGCCTTGCCGTCGCGCACAATGTAGTCAACGTTGCGCTGCAAAAGCGCGTGCGCGTGCAACGCCACATTGATGGAGGAAAACAGTGGAGTTCCTGCCGCAGAATATAGTTCGACGCCGGGCCACCGGCCCTCAACCCGGTGCAGGCCGGTATCGGTCAGGGAAACGTTGCGTTTGTCAGCCTCAACTGTGTAGTCAATCCCTGGCTGCAGCTCGCTGACGAAGCTGGCCACGTCAACGCTTTCAAGTTCCTCCCTGGCCCGTCCCGCCAGGACCAATGGAACTGTGGCCTCATCCACCAATACCGAATCGATCTCATCCACAATGCAGACATCGAAGGGCTGCAGGACTGCTTGCTCCGGTTCCGTGCAGGTCCGGTCCCGCAGAACATCGAAGCCCAGCTCGTTGACGGAGACGTAAACAACGCTTGCCCGGTATGCCTTGCGGCGGGCTGTTGACTCCATCGCTGCCGTCACGGCCTGGGCGCCGACGCCGAGAAGGTCAAAGAATGGCTGCATCCAGGTGGCATCACGCTGCGCCAGGTAGTCGTTGACGGTCAGGACATGGACGCGGTTTCCCCGGACTGCATGGGCTCCGGCCACCAACGCCCCGACTAATGTTTTGCCCTCGCCGGTGTCCATTTCAACGACGGTTCCGCGCAGCATATTGGCTGCCGCCAACAACTGTGTGTCAAAGAGTGTCATCCGAAGCGACTTTTGCATCAGCACCCGGGCGCAGAACAAGTAGCTTTCCAACTCCGCATCGGTCCAGGTGGTGGCCTTCTCCGGTGCGGACTCGCGCAGCGTGTCAAGAACATCCTGCGCCCCGGTTGGGCTGTTCTGGGACGAGCGCATAGAGGAGCTCGCCGCAGCTTCGAGGGCCTGAGCCCTGGCCACCGCACGAGCCACCACCTGCTCAACACCTGATGTATCCACAACGCCTGGGGCGTTGAACAGCCAGTTCTTGAACCTGCTTCCCTGCAACGGCCGGCCCTTGTCCACGTGCTGCTTTCCGGATGCTTCTTTGTTCATTCGCATTGCTATGTCAACCCATGGTTGTTGGAGATTTTGCTTCTCGTCTTCTTCGCAGACACCCACTATGACGCACATCACCACGTGTGACAATGGTGGCATAAACTGTCCGCAATCCAAGACGTGGCACTATTTTCAGCTAGCATAAGCATAGAACAGAGCTCAACCGTCATGCCCTTAAGTATTTGTTTTCGATAACTCGGGCAATTCGTCCCGCAGGAAGACACTATGCACGTCATCGACAAAATCATGAACCTGCTGGCTTTGCTGTGGCGTGAGGCGCTGAAATTTGGCACCGTGGGTGGCTTGGCCTGGATTATTGACAACGGAATCTACACCGTTTTGTGGCACGGCCCCATGTCGGACAGCACCATTAAAGCACGCGTGGTTTCCACAGTTGTTGCCACCTTGTTCGCCTGGTTTGCCAACCGCTATTGGACGTTCCGGCATCGCCGATCGGAGCGGGTGTGGAAAGAGTTTGCCCTGTTCCTTGTCATGAACGGGATTGGCCTTGGTATCGTCCTGGCCTGCCAAGTCATTTCCAGATACGTTTTGGGCTTCACATCATTCACGGCCGACTTTATTGCCGGCGGTGTGATCGGCTTGATCTTGGGCACCATCTTCCGGTTCCTGGCCTACAGGTACTTCGTGTTCACCGAAGAACTCAGCGATCTGCCACTTGCCGTGCACGGTGACGCATCTGCCGCGACGGACGCCGCCAACACGGCGGAACTGGTCGGCACAGGCTCCGCCCGCTAGCTGTACCCGGGCGTGCGCGGCAACAGAAGTGTTTGACGAGGCCAACCGGCTCAGTCGCAGGCTCAGCGGCTCCGCGCAATAACGGCGTCGAGCTCGGCAAGGCTCACCCCATTGGCCAGCAGGAACGCGCGAACGTCCATGCCGCCAACAAAATCCTGCACAGCCTGGCCACGACCCTGCACAACCTCTGCCAACTCCGCCTGCTCCAGGTGCCGCTCGTAGGGATGTTTCACGGGCGACACCAAATGCCATTCGTTGATGCCACGGGCCGCCAACTCATCCTCCCGCGCAACCCGCTCCGCCTGCCCCACCAGGGCCAGCAACAACGTGGCGATCAAACCGGTTCTGTCCCGCCCGGCCGAACAATGAATCACCGCGGCACCCTGCGCCGCCGCCAACTCCTTAAAAACTGCTGCCACGTGGCGCGGAAAGAGGCGCAGAATCTCGGAGTACAGCCGGGGATGGTTCATGTACGGGTCGAACAGTTCCTGGTACTGCGGTGCCGCCGGGTCCTCGGTCGGTGAATGGACGACGGCGAATCTCGCCATGGCCGCCCCGCTCACCACCGGGTCGGTTGGCCTGCGCAGGCGCTCGCCAGGGTTCCGAAGATCGATAACTGTACGAACGCCGTCTTCGTAGAGCTGTTCCCACCCATGCTCGGTCAGCCATTCGCTGCGGCCCATTCGGTAAATGTCCCCCGTCAGGCGGCGGGCATTGACGGCCCCCTCCCACTGCGGAGCCGTCAACGGTTCTTGGACAATCGGTAATCAAGGCCGCTGCGCACCTGGGGCCATTCGGCGGCGAGTATGGAGAAGACAACGGTGTCGCGCAAGGAGCCGTCGGGCATGCGACGGTGCGCTCGGAGCACGCCGTCCTGTTTGGCCCCCAAACGGGCGATTGCCTCGCGGGACTGCATATTCATCCAGTGCGTATGGAATTCCACTGCCTCGCAGCCCAGCGTTTCAAAGGCGTGGCTCAGCAACAGCCGCTTGCTGTCCGGGTTGGTGCCTGTGCCCTGTACGCCGGCAGCATTCCACGTTGCTCCAATAGCGAGCCGCGGCACCGCGAGGTCAATGGCGTAGTAGCTGGTCAGGCCAATGATCTGGCCAGGCTCGCCCGTCACGGGGTCATTTTTCCTTGCGGTGAAGGACAGCTCAGTCCCGCCGGCGTGCGCGGCCAGGCGGTTTTGAATTTCTGCACTCATACCCTCCGGCCGCGGCACCGAGGTGTACCAGAGGTTCCACAGCTCGCCGTCGGACGCGGCTGCCACCAGGCCGTCATGGTGCTCCAGACTCAAGGGCTCAAGGGTGACGTATTTTCCGCGCAGGGTGATCGGCTTTATTACTGTCATGGAAAAACACTAGCCGACGTGCCGCAGCATCTGAACGTGCGTCCACACGCGTCGCACCTCTCAATAGTTGACGCATCAACTAACAACTGGGATGCTTTTAATGAAGCTTCAATCAATTGACGCTCGGCGCTTCTTCCCGAAGGCCTTTCCATGACCCCCACGAAACGTTGAGATTCTCATGAATAACCTTGCACTGAACACCGCCGCCCGCACTATCCTGCGCCTCGTGGTTGGCTTCCTCTTCACAGCCCACGGCTGGCAGAAGTACAACGAATTCACCATCGCCGGCACCCAGGGCGCTTTTGCCCAGATGGGCGTCCCCGCCGCAGACGTAGTTGCACCCTTCATTGTCATGCTGGAACTGGTCGGCGGCATCGCCTTGATGCTGGGCCTTGCCACCCGCCCGATCGCAGCCCTGCTGACACTGAACATGGTCGGCGCCATCGTCTTGGTTCACGCCTCGGCAGGCATCTTCGTTGAGGCCGGCGGCTACGAACTGGCGCTCCTGCTCGGCACCGCGGCCCTCGCCCTAGCCCTGGTTGGTCCCGGCAAGTTTTCCTTGGACCACGTCCTGTTTGGCCGCAGCAAATCCAAGCTGCGCGTCCTGGCCTGAATCCGCGTGGTGACGGCCTTCCCACGTCCGTGAGTGTGCAGATAATGCGAGCAGAATCGATCTGGAGCGCATTATCTGCGCACTGACTGGGCAGCCAGGGCCAAAACCGCAAGTATCTCAACGAGAGATAGCGTAGCCAGGTGGGCCCAGCCGCGGGCTGGACCACGGCGGCAAGCACGGGCAGACTCGTCTCATGGCCTATTCATTGCAAATTGTTGTCGACTGCCACAATCCGCACGTTCTTGCCGATTGGTGGGCCGAGACCCTGGGCTGGCAGGCGGAACCGTCGGATGAGAACTTTATCCGCTCCATGGTTGCCAAGGGGTTCGCCACCGAAGCCCAAACACTTCTCCACAACGGCATCCTGGTTTGGGCTGACGGAGCGGCCATCACAGCCGGCGCGGGCGCAAGCCCGGATCAACCCAGGATGCTGTTCCAACGCAGTGACGATAACAAAACGGGCAAGAACCGCATCCATTGGGATGTGCGGCTGGGCGGCGATGACAAAACGGTTGCCCGCGAAAAACTGGAAGCCCGCGGTGCCACTTTCCTCTGGGCAGCCAGTCAGGGGCCGCACAGCTGGTTTACCATGGCGGATCCCGAGGGCAACGAATTCTGCATGAGCTGACCTCCCCGCCACCTGCCAGCTAAGATCGTTAGGGTGAGCAACGCGCAGAATCTTCCAAATCAGGTATCCGATATTTTCGACCCCGTCCGTTGGCGCGTGGTGGAGGGCTTTGACTTCACCGACATGACCTACCACCGCCAGGTGGAGCGGGACGCGGCTGGCACCATCACACGGGATCTGCCCACTGTACGCATCGCCTTCAACCGCCCCGAGGTCCGCAACGCCTTCCGCCCGGGCACAGTGGATGAGCTGTACCGCGCCATGGACCACGCCCGGATGACCCCGGATGTGGCAACGCTTCTGCTGACGGGCAACGGCCCCTCCCCCAAGGACGGCGGCCACTCCTTCTGTTCCGGCGGCGACCAGCGCATCCGCGGCCGCGACGGCTACAAATATGCGGACGGCGAAACCAAGGAAACGATTGACCCCGCCCGCGCCGGACGCCTCCACATCTTAGAAGTCCAGCGGCTCATGCGCACCATGCCCAAGGTGGTCATCGCCGTGGTCAACGGCTGGGCTGCCGGTGGTGGACACTCCCTGCACGTGGTCTCGGATCTGACCATCGCCTCCCGCGAGCACGGCAAGTTCAAACAAACGGACGCCACCGTGGGAAGTTTCGACGCCGGATACGGCTCGGCCCTGCTGGCCCGCCAGATCGGCCAGAAGTCTGCCCGCGAGATTTTCTTCCTGGCCCGCGAATACTCCGCCGACGACATGGTCCGCATGGGCGCCGTCAACGAAGCGGTGGCTCACGCGGATCTGGAAAAAACTGCACTGGAATACGCCGCCGACATTGCCCGCCAATCCCCGCAGGCCATCCGCATGCTCAAGTTCGCCTTCAACCTGGCCGACGACGGCCTGGCCGGCCAGCAAGTATTTGCCGGCGAAGCCACCCGCCTGGCCTACATGACCGATGAAGCCGTGGAGGGCAAGGAAGCGTTCCTGGAAAAGCGCGACCCCGACTGGTCCTCCTTCCCGTACCACTTCTAGTCCCCCTATATATAGGTACCCATGAACATTGAACCCGTACTTAAAGCACTCTCCGATGCTCTTTCCGGCGAAGGCCCCGCCGTTCAGATCGCCGCGGACGGCAGCTTCGCCCTCCTCCCGCAAAGCGAGCTGGGACGCACCGAAGGGAGCGGCACCGAGATTGCCGCCGTCGTCCTGACCTCCGGGAGCACCGGCACCCCCAAGCGCACGCTGCTGAGCGTTGACGCGTTGGCGGCGTCGTCGGTGGGCACGGCGCTGGCGCTGCGCGGCGAGGGCCAGTGGCTGTTGGCGCTGCCGCTGAATTATGTGGCCGGCCTGCAGGTTCTGGTGCGCAGCCTATTCGCCGGGACCCGGCCCTGGGCCATGGATCTGAGCGGCGGCTTCACCCCCGAGGCATTCACCGAGGCGGCATTGGAGCTCACCGACAAGATGCGTTTCACCTCGCTGGTGCCCACCCAGCTCGGCCGCCTGCTCAACAATCCGAGCGCGGAAACGCTCACGGTGCTGCGCCGTTTCAACGCGATCCTGTTGGGCGGCGGCCCCATCAACCCCGTGCTGCTCGAGGCCGCGCGCGGTGCCGGGCTGAACGTGGTCACCACTTACGGCATGAGCGAGACGTGCGGCGGTTGCGTGTACGACGGCGTGCCGCTCGAGGGCGTGCAGCTCACCCTGCGCAACGGCAAAGTGGTGCTCGGCGGCGCGGTGGTGGCGTCCGGATATCTGGACAATGCTGCTCTCTCCGCGGCATCCTTCTTCGAGGAGGAGCTCGACGGCGAGCTGGTGCGCTGGTATGAAACCGGCGACCTGGGCGAGCTGGACAGTGCCGGACGACTGCGCGTGCTGGGCCGTGTGGACGATGTGATCATCACCGGCGGCTTGAAGGTTTCCGCCGGCGCCGTGACCGACGGGCTGCACCGGGTGCCGGGTGTTCGGGAAGCGTTTGTTGCCCCGGTCCCGTCCGAGGAGTGGGGCCAGGCGGTGGCGGCGATGGTGGTTGCCTCGGGTACCGAGGCTGAGCTGCTGACCAGTGCGGCCGAGGTCATGGAAGCCCATTTGCTGCCAAAAACTGTGGTGTTTGTCTCGGCGCTGCCGCTGCTTGGCAATGGAAAGCCCGACAGGGCTGCAATTCTGGCCGCGTTGACCGAGGCCGCACACGCCGCTTAGTGCCGACAAGCGGCACAATTAAAGCTGTGGGCCCGAGACTCGGGCTCACTATTTCTATTCACCTACGCATATTTCATTCACCTGTACATAAGGAGTAACGCCGTGGCCACTGTGGGGCAATGGATAGCTGGGGCTCGATTGCGGACTCTTCCCATGGCAGTGGCGCCCGTCATCATCGGTACAGCCGCAGCCTTCGACCTGGGCGCGCTGCACTGGGGGCGGGCAGTGCTGGCTGCCCTGGTGGCGTTGTTGCTACAAATTGGCGTGAACTACGCCAATGACTACTCCGACGGTATTCGTGGCACCGATGAGGTCCGGGTTGGCCCGCTGCGTCTGGTGGGCAGCGGAGTGGCGAACCCCGGACACGTAAAGATGGCCGCCTTTGGGGCTCTTGGCCTGGCCATGCTTGCCGGGCTGGCCCTGGTGATCTTGTCCCAGGCATGGTGGCTGCTCCTGGTGGGGGCGGGCGCGGTTCTAGCCGCATGGGGCTACACGGGCGGTAAGAATCCCTATGGGTACATGGGGTTGGGCGACGTTTTTGTGTTTGTCTTCTTCGGCCCCGTGGCAACCTTGGGCACCACGTTCACCCAGGCCGGGGCCGTAAGCCCGGCGGCGGTGCTGGGTTCCATCGCAACGGGACTGATCGCCGTCGCACTTCTGATGGCCAACAATGTCCGCGACATTCCCACCGACACGGGGGTTGGCAAGCGCACGCTGGCAGTTCGGCTCGGTGATAGGAACGCCCGGATCAGCTATGTGGTGATGCTGGCACTATCGGTGGTGCTGATGCTGATCCTGGCACCGGCCAAGCCGTGGATTCTGCTGGTGCTGTTGCTGATCCCGTTCATGCTGATGCCCAGCTGGCTCATGCTTACGGGCAAAAAGCGCAAGAGTTTGATCCCGGTGCTGCAGCAGACGGGTCTGATCAACCTTGGTTTCAGCGTACTTTTCGCGGCCGCCATGGTGCTGACCGCGCTCTAGGGCGTGTGGGCCCGAGTCCTTGGCCGCCTAAGCCTGCTCGGGCTTGCGGTCGGCATCGACCCAGATGTCAGGGTTCTCATCAACCAGCGCGTCTTCGGCGTCGGCGTCAGCCATGGCACCGGATGACTGGGTGGTGGTGGCGTTGGGGGCAAACCTGTCGGCGATGACCGTGGTGGCGCCGTCGCGCTGCTTGCGCAGGAAGAAGAAGCTGACAATGAAGGCGCACAGCGCGGCAAGCAGAGCGGACGTCATGTCGCTGAGCTGCAGCATCAAGTAGGCGAAGAGGAAGAACGCCAGGAACAGGACCGCACGAATCAGGGAATATTTGAAGAAAGCCACGGCTCAAGTTTAGCCGCTGATTCTGAGTATCCCCCCGGAGCTTTTTCGCAGCATCTTCCCAGCGATTTCACGAGTGCCGCGGGCTGGTTCGCAACGCTAGAATGAAATATGCGTTATCTCCCAGTCATCTTCGGTGTTGTCCTTTTTATCTATGGGCTCATTGACTGCATCCGCAGCGAACGCGCCCAGGTGCGCAGCCTCCCCAAGACGGTCTGGATCCTTGTCATCGTGGTGTTGAACGTCATCGGGGTGGGTTTGTGGTTCTGGTTGGGCCGGCCACGCTACGCCTCCGGATCCGCGCAGCGTGTGGGCGGACCATCCACAGGAAACCGGGGCTCCTATTCATCCGGCAATGCCGGGCGTTCCACGGCCCCCGACGACGACCCCGAATTCCTGCGCAATCTGGCAGTGAACCGGGCGCAAAAACTTGAAGCCGAAAAACTGCGCAAGCTCAAAGCTGACCTTGACGCTCGTGAGGCCAAGCTCCGCGAGGAGCACCCGAACGACGAAACCAAAAAGTAGCTCACTTAACAACTGGCCCGCAGAAAACGGCGAAAAATGGGCGATTCCGCCCATTTTTCGGCGTTTTCTGCGGGCTACTTTGAGTGCGGGCTACTTCATTTCTTCGATCGTCACAGTCCAGGAGCCTGCGAGGCTAGCCCCGGCCGGAATCCTTCGGGAAGATCTGCACCACCGACGGGCGGGCCGCGCGCACCTGGTCGGGTTTGGGCGTCGTGCCCTCGGCGACATAGTCGGGGAAGAATGAGTTCTGCGCCGCGTACGTCCCGTCCTCGCCCGGGTGCTGCACGGCGACGTAAACCATGGATTCCTCGTCGTGAATGATGGGCCCACAGGTCTCGGCGTCGCGCGGCATGGAGGCAAACTGCTGGACGTTGCCGCGGTTGCGCCCTTCCAGGCCCACCTTGAACAGGCCGTCGTTGTAGCCGATGGTGGACGGCGCCCCATCGGTGGAGATCCACAGGTTGCCCTGGGTGTCGAACGCCAGGTTGTCCGGGCAGGAGATGGGGCTGACCTTCGAGGCCGGGAATCCGCTGAAGTACGCCTCACTGTTCGTGGCCGGGTCACCGCACAGCATCAGCAGGTTCCAGTTGAATGTGGTCGCTGTGGAATCGCCGCGGCGCTCGGTGATCTCCACGATGTGCCCGTCACGGTTTTCCGTGCGCGGGTTCACCTCGTCGGCAACGGCGCCCGTCCCCACACCGCGCTTGCTGTTGTTGGTGCAGGCCACGTACACCTTGCCCGTTTTCAGGTTCGGCTGCACGTCCTCGCAACGGTCCATTTTGGTCGCGCCGGCCTTGTCTGCGGCCAGGCGCGTGTAGACCAGCACTTCCTGGACACTCATGCCGGAAATGGCGCTCTTGCCGTTGACCACCAGGGGTAGCCACTTTCCGGATCCGTCAAACGCGCCGTCCGCTGGAACCGCGCCGGAGCCGTCGATCTCCGCCGCCGAATCGCCGGTGAACTGGGCAACATAAAGATCGCCCTCGCTCAACAAGGTCATGTTGTGTGCCTTGTCATTCTTCTTGTACTTGTTCTTGGAGACGAACTTGTACAGGTAGTCGAACCGCTCGTCATCGCCGGAGTACGCCACCACCTTGCCGTTGTCGGCCACTATGACGTTGGCGCCTTCATGCTTGAAACGGCCCAGGCTGGTGTGCTTTTTCGGGACGGAGTTGGGGTTTTCCGGGTCGATCTCCACAATGTAGCCGAAACGGTTGGGCTCGTTGCGGTAGTCCTCGCCACGGGCGTCAAAGCGGGGGTCATCCAGCTCCCAGCCCATGCCCGTGGCCGCGTTGCCCAGGCCGTAGCGGCGGTCCTCGACGCTGGTTCCGTTCGTGCGGAAGAAGCCGTTGAAGTTTTCCTCACCGGAGAGGATGGTGCCCCACGGAGTAGTGCCGCCGGAACAGTTGCCCAGCGTGCCGAACACGAAGCGGCCCTCGTGGTCTGCCGCTGTTTTGACGAAGTCGGAGCCGGCCAGCGGGCCCGTCAACTCAAACTTGGTGTCAACGGTGATGCGGCGGTTCAGCGTGCCACCACGGACATAGTCCCACGACTGCCCCTTCTTCCCACGCTCCAGCTCCACCACACTCATGCCCACGGCATTGCGGAAAATGTTGCGGCGCCGGGCCTTCTCCGCATCGTTGGCAGGGGCGGCGGGGAACATGATCTGCGGATTGACGTACTCGTGGTTGCAGACCAACAGGCCCTTCTTGCCGTTGGGCTGGCGCAGGATCTCCAGGTAGTCGTTGTTGTAGCCGAACTGGCCAGCCTGCGCTGCGGGTGTCTGGTTCGCGAAGTCAAAGGTGGGCGTTTCCTTGAACAGCGGATCACCCCAGCGGATGATCGGCTCCCAGCTGTACCCGGCGGGGACGTTGAAGGTGTCCACGGCCGCGTCCACAGACTTGATCGGCGCGAAGGCGAGCTTGCCGCCGTGACCCTTGTTCCCGCCGTCGTGCTTGCCGTCTTGCTTGCCGTCATGACCGTTGTGGCCCTGAACCAGGACGGCAGCGCTTAAGACGCCGGCCAAGCCAATGCCCATGGCCGAGCGGCGCGAGAATTCCGTGGAGGCGATGTCGCGAAAGTAGCTGTTGGCGGAGGTGTTGCAGACGGCTTTGGAACAGGCATTGTCGCATTTGAGCATGCAGGTGACGGCGCTGCGCTTGCCGCGGGTGTGGCCGAGCATGGGCAAGAGCCTCTTCAGATCGTTCATGGCGAGCCTTCCTAACGTGGGTGCTATGCAGCCACAGTGGCAGGGCCGGGCGACGCGCGGGAGAGGATCGGGCGAACAGCAGGTTAATGGGAGACGAACCGTGTATTGGGGACGGCCGGCTTTCAGTGCCTCGGCGGGCCGGCTTCAAGCGCTTGTCGCAGCAGAGCTTGGGCACTCCACCGCATGGACTCCACGGCGTCCTCACGGGACAGCCCGCCAATGTCCGTCAACCAAACGAGAGATTCAATGCCAATAGTGCTTCGGATGGCCAAGACCAGACGGCGAATTTCATCGTCTGCCATTTTCCCGCGTAAAGGCTCCAAGGCCTCTGTGATCCACGGAATGGCCCTTCCTTGTCGCAGCGGCAGGTTATCGTCAGGCAACATGGGGTCCAGCGACAACCTGAGCATTGTGCGCTGCTGATTCTCGGTCTCGACGATCATTGCCGTGAAGCGTTCCACGACGGCGTCGAGCCTTTCTGTGGGGTCGTCGCTCGGATTGTCCGGCAGCAAGGAACGCAAAGCGGTCTCCGGGTGGGCAGCTGCCAATAGCTCGCGCTGCCCCGGGAAGTAGCGGTACGCCGTGCTTCTCGCCACCCCGGCCGCGAGCGCAGCCTCGTCCACGGTGGGCGTCTTGCCGGCTGCAACCATCCCCCGGGCTGCAACAACCAGAGCATTGAGGGTGCGGCGCTTCTGGCCGCTGCGACCAAGGTCCACATAAGGGGTTGACATGAGTCTTATGATACCGCAGTCTTGTTATGAGACATAAGTCTCATAAGCTCGTGAGCCTAACAAAGAGGCGAGTCCCATGGACACGAAGAAGCAGGCCAAATCATTCATCCGCCACGCCGGGACTGGTGAGCGGCGGTGGTTCTACGGGGGCGGGGTCCACACCTGGCTGGCCAAGGCCGAGGAGACCGGCGGCGCATCCCTGATTTACAGCGACGCCATGGAACGCGGCAAGGTGACGCCCATGCACATCCATCCCGAGACGGATGAGGCCCTGTACATCCTCACCGGCGAGATCCTCATGAACCTGGACGGCGTTGAACAGCGGGTGGGAGCAGGCGGCTTGGTGATGGCGCTTCGCGGCCAACCGCACGCCTTCAAAGTACTGGCTGATGACACGAGCCTGCTCTGCATCCAAACACCCGGCAATGCGCAGGCCTTCTACATGGGGGCGAGCGAACCTCTGGGCGCTGGCGACAGTCCCTCAGGCACAGTTGATTTCGGCCGCATTCAGGAATCCGGCAGGATCAACGGCGGTATCGTCATAGTGGGGCCGCCGCCTTTCGAATAGCTCCATCGCCAAGCAGTTGGGAGCTGGAACTTCTCCCCCTCCAAACCCCAGGTTTGCACGAAGCCGCAACTAAATGGTGGGCTGTAGCCATGAAGAAGATTCTGGGGATTCTCGCGCTGGCATTCTTGACCTTGCTGGGGGTTGCCCCGGCAGCCATGGCATCGCCGCCAACGGACATTGTTGTGGAGGACACCGCGGGAGTGCTCTATCAGCCCCAGCTGTTGCCTGCGCTGGAGAAGCTTAGCTTCCACTCCCCCACCAAGGTGGTCATCTACACCCGCAATGGCAACAGTAGCGAGAACTTCAACGAGGAAGTGCTGCGCTACGCCCGCGCAAACCACCCCGAGTGGATCAGTGCGGATGGGCAGAAGTGGGCGGACGGCCTATTCCTTTTTGCTTTTGATCCTGTCGGGCGCCAGGTGGGCACGTACATGGGTGAAGACCGCAAGGTGTCGCTGGGAAAGCAGGAAGCCATCCAAGAAACTGCGGGCAAACTTTTCGGGGAATCCCAATGGACTGACGGCACCATCGCCGGTGTCAAGAAGGGCGCCTCACTTATCAACCAGCCCTGGTATCTCTCTGCCGGTTTCATCATTACCACCAGCATTGTAGGTGGCATTGCCGTGTTGGGCTTTGGCACCCGGGCCATTGTCCGGGCCAGCAATCGCAAGAAGGCCGCCGAGCATCTCCAACGCGGCGATGCCAGCTACTCCAACGTCAGTCTGGATCTGGACGTCACCGAGTTCAATGCGAAAACGATTCCAGAATCCTCCTCATATGGTTCCTTGGTGCTGGAAAAATACCGCAATTTCAGCACCCGCTACCTCGAAGCTGGGGAACTGAACCAGCAGTCCCACGGCTTCAGCAAGAAGGATCTATCCAGCCGCGGAAACGTCAAGATTGTGGCCGCCTACGCCGATCTTGCCGAGGAACTGGACGGACTGGACGACGTCATCGCGGACACCAATACCTTGCTCAACAGGTTTGCCGGTTGGGAAGGCGCCTGGGACAGGCAGGCCAAGCCGATGGCTGATGATCTCGCCCAGATCCCCACCATGATCTCTCGTTCCGAAGCCGCCGGACTGCCCACCGCCGCCGCATTGGACTCGCTGCACGCCCAGAAAACCCAGGGACTCCAGCAGCTGGCGGCAGACTTCCAGTCTGGGGACATTTCGCCGGAGGCGGCCCTCGACAGTCTCCGGGAAATGCGCCGGGAATTGACAGTGCTGCTGCAACAGCATTCGGAGATCTTGATCGGCAAGTATGCCAAGACCGATTCCGAGAAGATCGATATGCGCCGCGCCATGGAGGACAGCCGCAGGGACGATATGCGCGGGCACCAAGCGACCATTTTCGGTTCCATTTACGGTTGGAACAGCCTTTACTCCGTGTATGCGTTCAACAGCGGGTACACGAGTGCCCGCAGCAAGGTTGATACCGCCCGTAGCAGCGCCAGTTCCAGCGGCAGCAGCGGTGGCTACGGCTCCAGCGGCGGAAGCTTCTCCGGCTCCGGCAGTTCCTCGCGCTTCTAACCCAAAGACCCCATCAACTGACCCGCAGAAAACGCCGAGAATCGCGCCAAAACCGCGTATTTTCGGCGTTTTCTGCGGGTCAGTTTAGGAAGAGACGAGGAACTTCGGACGCATTGCCGCCTATCCTTTGATGGCAACTGCACGTTCGGTCGTTGGGGGCGCGAGCGGCACTGCGGCGGAATCCTCAATGTACCGCCTGGCGTTGATCATGACGGCACCAGCCATCACCACCAGCAGGCAACTGCCCAGCATGGCGAAGGAGGCCGTCCATGAACCTGTGGCGTCGTGCATGGTGCCGAAGAACAAGGGTGCAATGCCCGCACCGGCGTAGACAAGGCCCTGGCTGAACCCCGACAGGACAGCCGATCCGTGGGTTGTCCGCGAGCGCAGATTCACCATCAGCAGGGCCGTGGCGAACGTGCCCTGGCCCAAGCCTGAGAACGTCACCCACAGCCACATCCCCTCCAGCGGCGAAAGGTACAAGCCGAGGTGTCCCGCTGCCCAGCACAACGCAAACAGTGTGATCGCCACGATCGGGTTCCTCATGCGCGGCACCCACAGCGGCACCAGCAAACTCACTGGCAGGCCCAGGATGGCGAAGTACGCCAGCGCCGTCCCGGCAGTGGCTGCGTCGAGTCCCTGGCCTGAAAGGTACGGCGGGAGCCAGGTGAAGTAGACATAGGTTTGGGCGGAGTTCCCGGCCAGGAAGATGGCCAACCCCCAAGCCACCGGTGAGCGCCACGGCCGCAGCTTCGGCACTGCATCCGAAGGGCCCTGGGCGGCGTTCAGGTGGGCGGCCTGCCCGGACGTGGGAACGGCGTCGCGCGTCTCCTTGCGATCACGGCGGAACTGCAGGATCCAGGGCAGGAGCACCAGAAAGCTCACCGAGGCCCACATCCCAATGGAAACCCGCCAGTTGCTGAGCCCGGCCACGGGAACGGCCAGCTGCGGGCTGATGGCGGTGCCAACGGCCAGCAGCGTCACGTAGCCGGCCGTCACCATCCCCACCCTGTCGGGGAAGTACTTTTTCACCAGCGGCGGCAACACGACATTGCCAATTCCGTAGCTGGCCATGATCACAGCTGTGAGGCCCAGGAATGGCCAAACCGCCTCGGTGGCGGCGCGGGCCAGCTGCCCCAGCAAGGCAAGGACGACGGCGGCGACCAGCACCTTTTCCAGGCTGAAGCGGCGAATCAGCACGGGGGTCAGCAGCCCAAAGACGGCAAACACCAGCGGCGGCAGCATGGCCAGCAGGCCGATGGTACTGGCGTTGAAACCCAGTTCGACGCGCAATTCACCCAGCAGCGGAGGCACCACTGACACGGCTGTGCGCAGGCTCAGGGCCATAACCAAGATGCCCACTAGTGCCCCGACGCGTCCGGTCCAGGGCCTCTTCACAACAAAATTACTCACCTTTCAACCGTAGCCACCTCCGGGCCAGTATCAGCCGCGCAGTCCTTGACCCGGCCCAAGTGCGGCCATAGATTGGGGATTGGCCCCTACACCCCTCTCCCTCCACAAGGATGCCCCATGGATTTAGCGCAGCTCATCACCAAAGCCGCCTGTTTGGCCGCCGATCAGGCTGATCCTCTGGGCCGGCTCCGGGACAATTTCATCCTGCCGGTGGGCGTGAACTATTTGGACGGCAACTCACTCGGAGCCCGGCCTGCAACGTCGGCACAGGTGGCCACGCGCGTCATGGAGGATGAGTGGGGCACCGGGCTGATCCGCAGCTGGAACACCGCCGGCTGGGCAATAAGTTGGCAGCCGTGCTCGGGGCCGGGGATGGCGAAGTGGTGGTCACGGATACCACCTCGCTGAACCTTTTCAAGGCCCTGGCCGCTGCCGTACGCATCCAGAAAGCCAGCGATCCGGCACGAAAAGTCATCCTCACCGAACGGGACAACTTCCCCACGGACCTTTACATGGCCCAGGGCATGGTGGATTTCCTGGATCAGGGCTATTCGGTACGCCTGATCGATGATTCCCTGCCCCTGGCGGATGCCCTGGGCGCCGATGTGGCAGTGGTGGCGTTGTCGCACGTGAACTACCGCACCGGGGCCATGTGGGATATGGCGGCCACTACTTCTTCCATTCACGACGCCGGATCCTTGGCTGTGTGGGACCTGGCGCATTCCGCTGGGGCCGTCCCCGTGGACCTGCGCGGCGCGGGCGCAGACTTCGCCGTGGGCTGCACGTACAAATACCTCAACGGCGGGCCGGGCTCCCCCGCGTTTATTTGGGTCAGCGCCACCCATCAGGACAGATTTTGGCAGCCCCTCTCGGGGTGGTGGGGTCACGCACGGCCGTTTGCCATGGAGGATTCCTACGAGCCCGTCTCCGGCATTGGGCGTTTTTTGTGCGGCACCCAGCCCATCCTCTCCATGGCACTGGTGGAGTGTGGGCTGGACATCAGCCTTGCCGCTCCGATGACACAGGTTCGGGAAAAGTCCTTGGCCCTCACCGATCTGTTCATCGCCTTGGTGGAGGCCCGGCGCGGGAATCATCCACTGGAGCTCATCACGCCTGTGAATCATGCCCAACGCGGCAGCCATGTCAGCTACGTTCATCCGCAGGGTTACGCGATCATGCAGGCGCTCATAGCCCGCGGAATCATTGGCGATTACCGCGAACCCGGGGTGCTTCGCTTTGGCATCACACCGCTCTATGTGGGGTCCGCGGATGTTTGGAACGCTGTGGAGGCCCTGTTCGACATCCTGGACAACAGTCTCTGGGATACCCCCGAATTCCTGACCCGCTTGCAGGTGACCTAGGCCCGGCCCGCCCGGCCGCAATGCCCGGTGCCATGCCCCCGATTCTTCTGCAGGATCATGCAGATATTCGGCGCGCAGGGCATAGTATGGAGCCACAATGCCCTGGCGGTCTTCAGCGACGCCCACACCACAACGCCCCTGCGCGGAAAGGTAAGGAGTCGTGGATGCTGCCGAACTGGGCGCCACCTTACGTGCCCGCCGCAAAACCCTGCAACTGACGCAGAGCGAAACAGCCGATCTTGCCGATGTCTCCACCCGTGTCCTCAGCGATCTGGAAAACGGCCGCGAAACAGTGCGCCTAGACATCCTGACGGCGGTGGCCAGGGCCCTTGGCATGAGCCTGAGTTTGCAGGTGATGCTCGGGTGAAGGATCCTGAGCACGCCAAAACAGTTACCCAGGCCGTGATCTACAAGAAGGGCAGGGCCGCGGCAACCCTGACCCGGCACCCGAGTGTTGGTGTGGTTTTTTCCTATCTGCCCAGCTACCTCAGCGCCGCCGGCCCGGCGATCGCCTCCACGCTGCCAGCCATGGACGTCCCGGTAACCCTGGGCCACGGCAGCGTTCCTGCGTTCTTTGCCGGGCTGCTGCCGGAGGGCGAACGCTTGTCCAAGCTGCGCTGGGCAGTGAAAACCACCATCTCCGACGAATTTTCGCTTTTGGTTGCCGCGGGCGAGAACCCTGTGGGTGACGTACAAATCCTGCCGGCCGGGCAGCTGCCGCAAAAAGTTCCGGCCTTGTTGACCGTCACCAAGAACATGGCCGCTCTGGATTTTGGCGATTTCGCCTCCGTCCCGGGACCCGTAGACCATTCGGCGTTGCCGGGCATGCAAGACAAGGTCACTGCCTCCTACCGGCACGACAAGGATCCACGCCGCGCCTACATTCTCAAGTTCAACGACGGCAGCCATGCCCGCCAGGTTGAAACGGAGTTCATGCTGCTGAAAAAGGCCAAGCAACTCGCCATCCCGGTGGCGGATGCCCGCCTGGTGTACGACGGCGTTGGCCAGGCCGCGCTGCTGGTCTCACGTTTCGACAGGTCACCCAGTGGGCCGCTGGCGGTTGAGGATTGCGCCCAGCTGCTGGGTTTGCTGCCGGCGCGCAAGCATTCGGTGCCGTCCGAAGCCGTGGCTGCGGCTGCCGTGAATATGTGTTCAGCCCAATCTCTGGCTGCCCGGAATGTTTTCCTGCAGTTCCTCTTCGCCTGGCTCACGGGTAACGGAAATCTGCACGCCAAGAACATCTCCGTGGTGCAGCAACACAATGGCGAATGGCTGGTGGCCCCCGCCTATGATCTGCAGTGCACCCTTGCTGCCGAGATTGAGCAGGGCTTTGCCGCGGGCGTTCCCGGCGGTATTTTGACCGAGCTCACCGACGGCGACCCCTCCCGTGACCCCGGCATGGCCCTGCCCGTGGGCGGCAGTGCCGGCAGCCGGACAGGACTCACCCGCAATGACTGGCTCCGCTTTGGTCGTTCCTTGCACATACCCGAACGTCTCGTGACCAAGTGCATTGACAAGGCCCTTGCCGCCTCCGCCTTGACCACGGCGGAACTGCCCTTTGAGCGTGAGGTCAGTGCCGCCGTCGTGCGTGTTCTGCGGATTCGACGTGCGGCAATGCAACGCTAGAAGCGCGCCAAATACTTTTACTGACGAATTGCCGCTAAAATGTCACTATGCCACGAATAGTCGCGCCCACGAACGCGGCGCAGCGCGAGCAAACGCAGCGCAAGATCCTCGACGCCTTTGGCGAGCTGCTGTTCACGCACGGCTTGCCCGGGCTCACCATGACAGATGTTGCCCGCACGGCAGGTGTGGGACGCACAGCCGTGTACAACTATTTTGCCGATCTGGAACAGCTCCTGGTCGCCTATGCGCTGGATGAAACCGGCAAGTTTGTTGCCGAGTTGCGGGCCAAATTGGATGGTCTGGAGAATCCGGTGGACCGGCTGGCCGTCTACGTGCGCGCTCAGCTCGAGGACCTCACCCGCCGCCACTTGCCGCCGGGCCCGGCCATGCGATCTGTGCTGTCAAGCGATTCGTTCGCGAAATTGGGCGTCCACGTGGGCGAGCTCAACGCCTTGTTGGAAGATATTTTGCGCACCGGCATGGAGCAGCGGTACCTGCCGGAGTCGGACGTGGACGGCTTGGTGCAGCTCATTCACGGATCGTTGACGGCCAGCGCCTCCCGCCGCAACGCCGACACCCCCGACGAGGACCGGATTGCCGCAGCCGTGAAGTTCATTCAGGCAGGGGTGGGCGCCGCGTTCGACGAGCAGGGCCGCCCCGTCACGGTGGAGTAGTACCTGTGGAGTAGTACCGCACGGCCGTCACCGTGGAGCCGCTACGGTTTTTTGACAGCAGGGCTTGCGGGGGCGCTCGGCGGCGGGCTGAGCCGCGGACAGGAGAGCAAACCCGGAGTGTGGTCCACCTTGGACGCGGCCACCAGCTCCGTGAAGTGGCTGGTCAGGATGACATCGACACTGGCGTCGTCCCTGCTGTCTTGCACGTACTCCGAGCCGGACTGTGTGGCGGCAAAATTTCGCTGCACATTGAAAGCCGCGCCATGCCCCTTTGCGCCGGAGACAATCACCACTGGTGCGGAGAACTCGGAGTCCTTGTTGGTCACTTCCTTCACCACGAAGCCGCGCTTTTTGAGTTCCTTGGCCACGTTACCGGCCTTACCCTCGGCGCTACCGCCGTTGAAAACGTTCACACTAACGCTCTTATTGGCTGGGTAGTCCAACGTTTCGCCCGGACATGCCGCAGGTTTTGGCGTGGGCCTGCCGGCGCCGAACTTCAGTTCCAGGTCTCCGCGCTGCAGCATCCCTGCGAGCACCAAGCCAGCCACTACCAGGGCCAGCAGCAGCACCAATGTGACGCCGTGGACAATGCGGCGACGAACGGTGCTGCTGGGGAGCTCCGGAGTTTCCGGCTCCGGAAAGGCCGCGGCCAAACCCCGGGCGTCAACTATGTGGTGCCCGTGCCAGGAAGTGATGTCTTTAGTTTTTTTGCGTTGCCGGCGCAGCTCGTAGACCGCATTCTTGGCTTGACGTTTCTTTTCCCGAACAGCCTTGTGCCGCTGTCTGGCCGTCATCAACACGTTATCGTGGAGGGCCTCACCGGAAAGGTGCCGCGGGGGGTATGTGGGAGGGTGGGCGGATTCACCGTCCGGTGGCTCCGCGGGCGGCCTAGTCATCTATCACCAACACTCGGGCGTGCAAGATGGTGCGCTGGTGCAAGGCTGTGCGAACAGCCCGGTGCAGGCCATCCTCCAAGTACAGGGTGTCCCGCCATTGCACTACATGCGGGAACAAGTCACCGAAGAACGTCGAGTCTTCGGCCAGAAGTGCTTCCAGGTCCAGTTGCGCTTTGGTGGTGACAAGGTCGGCCAGCCTGACTTGGCGTGGTGGCACACTCGCCCAGTCCTTGGGCGTAATGTAGCCATGGTCCGGATAGGGGCGTTTGTCGCCAACAGCTTTGAAGATCACACCTTCAGACTAGGGACTACACGGCCCTAAAGGAACTGACCGCGCTGTGATCGTAACGCTGTGTTGCCAAAAGGTTATGCAAAGTGGCCCTTCCACCGTCTGTGCTGGGACGATGGGGGCATGACCCTTTTGCAACAACCCCCGCTCGCCCTGCTTCTCGATGTAGACGGCCCGCTGGCCAGCCCGGTGACCCGGGTGGTGACCCCCGGCATCATCGCCAACCTGATTGAGCTGGTGCGCCGGAACATTCCTGTGGTGTTCAATACCGGCCGCTCGGACGCCTTCATTACGGAGCAGCTCATGCGCCCCATGCTTCAGGCCGGCCTGCCCGCCGGTGCGGTGGTGCACGCCATCTGCGAAAAGGGAGCCGTCTGGTTTAGTTTCACCCCCAGCGGGCCCGGGCCAATCCATGTGGACAAGGATCTTGCCATGCCCGCAGCCTTTGGTGGGAGCATCCGCGAGCTCGTGGCGCAGTCCTACGCCGACCACATGTTCTTCGACGAGACCAAGCGGGCCATGGTGTCAGTGGAACAGCACATCGAGGTGGACAGTGGCAGCTATTTGGCGCAGCAGGCCAAGTTCGACGCCGATGCGCTGGCTTTGCTGGCCGCCCACGACTTGGGTGCCACTCGCCTTGAGCACCGCGCCCCGGCGTCCTCCGGCAGCGTGGACTACAGGGTTGACCCGTCCATCATCTCCACCGACATTGAATCTGTGCGCCTGGGTAAGGATTTGGGCGCAAGCCGGGCGGTGGAGCTGCTGGCCGCCCAAGGCATTGTTCCGCAGTCATGGCGCACCGTGGGCGATTCCCGCACCGACTACGCCATGGCCGACTGGCTGCACCACCATGACCACCATGTCATCCACGTTGATGTTCGCCCGGCCGAGGGCGTCCCCGCCAAGCCGTACACGATCCAAAGCGCCGCGGATCTCACCCTGGACGAGACCACCATCAACGATTTCGCCGGCGCAGCGTTCCTACAGCACTGGTTGGACCAACTAGCCGGCTAATCCGGGTATGCGCGGCAAACCACCACAGTCACCGCCAGTGGTTAGCGGAGCGCCGCTTCCACTGCCGCAATCAGCTCAGGCGAGCCAGGCGTCACGGAGGATGAGAAGCGCTCCAGCACCGCGCCGTCGTAGGTGATCAAGAATTTTTCAAAGTTCCACTGGATGGGGTCGGCGCCGTGGTTGGTCAAGAGGGCGTAGAGCGGGTGTGCGTCGGGGCCGTTGACATCTGTTTTGGTGGTGAGCGGGAAGGTCACACCAAAGTTCATGCGGCAGAACTCCACGATTTCTTCCTGCGTGCCTGGCTCTTGCCCACCAAATTGGTTGCAGGGCACCCCCACTACTGTCAGGCCCGTGGAGCGGTACGTCTCGTGGAGGGCCTCGAGGCCGTCATATTGGTTGGTAAACCCGCATTTGGAGGCCACATTGACCAACAAGATGGCTTTGGTGGCCAGCTGCGGCAGCGATTTTTCGGCGCCGTCGCTCAGGGTGAGGGGGATGGTGTCTAAGGTTTCTGTAATCACAGCTTGAGTCTAACCGGCGCGCCTGAGCGGCCGCCTTGTCTTAAACTACGGAAGGCCCGGAATCACAATGATTCCGGGCCTTCCATTTGGCGGAGGATGGGGGATTTGAACCCCCGAGGGCGTTAACCCAACACGCGTTCCAGGCGTGCGCCATAGGCCGCTAGGCGAATCCTCCAGCTTGCCGTGCAGAACACGGCAGGTTCAAGAGTACCTGACAAAGTACCCAAGTCACGAATCGAGTGTTTGAGGCGTTCCCGGAGGCGAGTGACTGGGCCAATTCGGGCACGAAATAGGGTCAGCATGACCCAACCCACGCGGCACTCCGCCACGGGGTCGGTGCCGACGGCGGACCACGTGCAAGGCACGGGCCTCAAGGCGCCGCGCTACACAGCCCGCGCCGACTAGCTGCCTAGCTGCTGGCGCGCATTGCCACAACCGCAGTGACAAAACCTGCCAAGGCAAAGCAAGCTGTCAGTATCCACAGAAAGGCCGTCTGGCCGGCGTGGTGGTGTGTGCGTTGGCTTGAGTTGGTGGAAAACGTCTCAATGCGGGTCAGGGCAAGAATCCCCGTACCGAAGGCCAGCACCCAAAACAACCATTCAAAGAATCCAAACCCCAACATGGTGACTCGCTCCTTCGTGGGCCAGGCCGCGCAAGGGCAACGCGTGCCGGGACCAGCTTCGCTGTGGCGTCAGTAGCGTCAGTGCCCCTTGTGGCGAACGTATCACCGTGACAGGGAAATTGAAATGGCCCACAGGGTGGCATCCGGATTCGCCCGCACCGCCACACTCGGGTAAGCTAATTGACGGCCCCTCATGTGGCGTCACCCTGTGAACTCCCCCAGGACCGGAAGGTAGCAAGGGTAAGCGGGCTCTGGCGGGTGCATGGGGGGTCTTTATTTATCCCCAGATGTGCCCCAAATGCGGCATCTATGCGGCAATTTGTCAGGCGGATTAGATAGGGTTTCAACTGTGAGCGCACCAACAGCCCTGTATCGCCGGTACCGTCCCGATTCGTTTGCGAACGTAATTGGCCAAGAGCATGTCACCTCCCCCCTGATGACTGCCCTGGATAAGAACCGTGTCAACCATGCCTACCTGTTCTCGGGGCCTCGTGGTTGCGGTAAAACCACTTCCGCCCGCATTCTTGCCCGCTGCCTCAACTGCGCCCAGGGCCCCACATCACACCCCTGCGGCACCTGCGACAGCTGCGTGGAGCTGGCCCGTGGCGGCACCGGCTCCCTGGATGTCATCGAAATTGACGCGGCCAGCCACGGTGGCGTTGATGATGCCCGCGATCTTCGCGAACGCGCCACCTTCGCCCCCATTCGTGACCGCTACAAAATCTTCATCATTGACGAGGCCCACATGGTCACCTCGGCAGGTTTTAACGCACTGCTGAAGATTGTTGAAGAGCCGCCGGAGCATATTAAGTTCATCTTTGCCACCACCGAACCTGACAAGGTCATTGGCACCATCCGCTCGCGCACCCACCATTACCCCTTCCGGTTGGTGCCGCCGGAGCCTCTCATGGCGTATTTGGCACAGTTGTGCGACGCGGAAAACGTCCCCGTAGCTCCCGGCGTCCTTTCGCTGGTGGTGCGTGCCGGCGGCGGTTCAGTACGCGACTCATTGTCTGTTCTTGATCAGTTGATGGCTGGCGCCGGTGCCACCGGTTTGAACTATGACTTGGCTGTTGACCTGCTCGGATACACCCACGCTTCACTGCTCGACGACGTGGTGGAGGCGCTTGCCGCCTCCGATTCGGCGACCGTTTTCAAATCGGTGGACAGGGTGATCCAGACCGGCCACGATCCCCGCCGCTTCGTGGAAGACCTCCTGGAGCGCTTCCGCGACCTCATCATTGTTCAGGCAATGCCCGAGAGCGCCCACGCGATCTTGCGCGGCACCCCCGATGAACTCATTGCACGGATGCAAACCCAGGCCGCCCAGCTCGGTGCCGCCGAGCTCTCCCGTGCCGCCGACGTGACCAACGCAGCGTTCAATGAAATGACCGGTGCCACCTCTCCCAGATTGCATCTGGAGTTGCTGGGTGCACGTCTGCTGCTGCCGGGCGCAGATTCCTCCGCCCGCGGCATGGCCACCCGGCTCGAGCAGCTGGAACGGCGCCTGAACTACGCCGGGGCCACGGCGGTTACCCCCGGCCCGCCCGCAGTTGCCCCGCTGTCCGCTGACCACGGCGTTTCCGCGCAAAGTCCGACGCCGGCACCCGCCGCCGCTGACCCCGCCGGGTCCAGTGGTGGTTTGGCTGCCGTCCGTGCACAGTTGGCGCGCGCCAAGGAAGCCGCCGGCGCTGAAGTGGCGGCCCGCCAAACTCCGGAGCAAGCTCCGGCACAGGCGCCCGCCGAAACCCCCACTGCCGCAGCCGCGCCAACAGTCGAGCAGATTCCGCAGCCACAAGTTGTGCAACGGCCGCAGCCCAGCGCGACAGTTGTTGAGCCCGCTCAGCCGGTCCCAACCGCTGCTGCCGCACCCCGTGAACCACACCCCGGCCCGGCAGCTGGGGGCGGTTCCTCCAATATTGAGATCATTCGCCGCGCCTGGCCGGAGATCCTTGGCTCGCTGCGCACCATCCGCATGGCGTCCTGGGTCATTGTCAACCAGAACGTGGTGCCGCAGACCTTTGACGGTCAAGAGCTTCGCGTGGGTCTTCCATCGGCCGGCCTGATCAGCACTTTCACCAATAGTGGCCACCTGGAGAATTTGCAGCAGGCCATCAAGCAGGTGTTGGGCATGGGCGTTCAGATCATGCCCGCAGCTGGCGACGCCCCGAAGGCGAGCGCTGAGCCAAACCCAAAAGTTCAAACCGGTAGTCCAGCCGCAGTACCGGAGAGGGGTCGCGGCGGCACGGCTGGCTCCACGCAGCAGCCAGGCAACATCCCCGCCCAAACCCAGCCAGCGCCTGCGCCGGAGGCTTCAGCGCCCGCAGCGCCGAGAAGTGCGACTCCGGCCGCGGAAGCGCCAACGCTGGCCGCACCGGTTGAGGAGCCGCCCTACTGGGATGGTCCTACGGAACCCAGTGATCCATGGGATGAGCCACACCCGGATTCGTATCCCCCGGCCGATCCCTACCAGGACCAGGTCACGGATTCGCCAAAACCGGAGGCCCAGCGCCCTGCAGCGCGACTGCCCCACGTGGCGCCCGCAGCGCAACCAGCAACTGTTGCGCCGGCAGCCCACACACCGCCGAAGGTTTCACCCATTGCCGCTTGGACCACCGGCTGGGACACCCCGGCGCCCAGCAGTGCCCCTGCCAGCGAGAATCCTCCGCAGGCCGAAGCACCCAAACGCAGTGCTCGCCTGGCTGAGCAAATGTCACAACAGGCCCCGCAGGACTGGGGTGTGTCGTTGGGCGCACCCGCACGTTCTGACGTAAAAGATCCCGGGTGGGGCAGCATATCCAGCGCCCCAGACTGGGCACAGGCGGATTCGGACGCTCCGGCACCGGAGACACCGGCGACCCCGCCAGCTGACCCAGCAGCTTCGTCGCCAGCACAGCCCACGGCCACCGTCCCCGCGCAGGCCACAGCGCCAGCCACGGCGCCAGCAACAGCACGGGCGGGCGCCGAAGCGTTGGAGGACCCGGCGTCGAACCTTGACAGTGGTGCGGCAAAGCTGAGCAGGTACCAACGCCTGGCCAATAGTTCGGAGGCCCAGGCCGCGCGCACACTATCCCCGGCGGCTGCAGCGCGGCAACCCTATGTGGAGGACGTCCCCAGTCCAGACGACGTCACCATTGAGGAATCCGGGGTGGTGGGTCAGGCCGCGGTGGAGCGTATTCTTGGCGGAGTACTGATTGAGGAACGCCCGCTCAACGGGTCCAACTGACCGGTCCGGCGCCGACACCATTTTTGAACCAATAGACAAGAGGCATTGTGTACGAGGGAGCAGTTCAGGAGCTCATCGATGAGTTGGGGCGGCTGCCAGGAATTGGGCCGAAATCGGCGCAACGGCTCGCCTTCCACATTCTGGAAGCGGACACCGAGGACATGCAGCGCCTAGTCAGGGCCATTGTCACCGTCAAGGAACGCGTAAAATTTTGCACCGTGTGCGGCAATGTCACCGAGGCGGAGCTGTGCAACATTTGCCGCGACCCGCGCCGTGACCCCAGCATCATCTGCGTCGTGGAGGAATCCAAGGACGTCCTGGCTGTGGAACGGACCCGCGCCTTCCGTGGCCGCTATCACGTGCTGGGCGGCTCCATCAACCCCATCGCGGGCATTGGCCCTGACCAGCTACGCATCCGTGAACTGCTTACCCGCCTGAACGACAGCCAAATCCAGGAGGTCATCATCGCCACCGACCCCAACCTGGAGGGTGAGGCCACGGCCACGTACCTCTCGCGCATGCTCAAAACCATCGGGATCGCCGTGACCCGGCTGGCGTCAGGGCTCCCCGTGGGTGGCGACTTGGAGTACGCCGATGAGGTCACGCTGGGCCGCGCCTTCGAGGGCCGCCGGAACGCACTGACCTAAACGCCGAACGTACAGTTGATGTTGATGTTTGCGCGAAACATCAACATCAACTGTACGTTCGCGGGGCTGGAGCTGCCGGATGGGAGCTGTCGGATTCGACGCCTACGCCGGTCCCGCCGCCAGGGTTGCCAGCCGTTCGCGCGTGGGCGTGCCCGGGGTGGGGGTGTACAGGACAAAGTGCAGATCGGGGGCGTCGGAAGGCACCAGCCGGTGCTGGTCAAAGATCAGCTCGCCCACCTCCGGGTGGATAAAGGTGCGCTGCCTGGAGGCGAATCCGGCCACCCCGTGATCGGCCCAAATGCGGGCGAAATCCTCGCTGGCAGCAGCCAGCCTTGCCACCAGCGCCGTGTGCGCGGCCGAGCCGAGCCGGGGTCCGGCTTCGGCCCGGAATTCGGCCACAAAATGCCGTGAAGTTTCTTCCCAGTCGGGCAGCATCTGATGCAAGGCAGGGTCGGTAAAGATCAGCCACAACAGATTCCGCTGCTCCGGGGCAACGTCGCCAATGCGTGAGTACAGGCAGGCGTAGGCGTTGTTCCAGCCGGCAATCCCCCAGTCCGGGGCCACGGCAAAGGCGGGGAAATCCAGGGCATCGAGCAACGCCTGCAAATGTGGCGGCGCCGCCTCAATGGCCGCAACCTCCGCCAAGGGAAGCCCCGCGTAGCCACCCATCGCCAACAAATAGCCATGCTCGGCGGCACTCAGGCGCAACACACGCCCAATAGATTCGAGCACCTGGCGGGATGCGTTGATGTCCCGCCCCTGTTCCAACCACGTGTACCAGGTGACGCTGACGGCTGCGAACGCCGCAATCTCCTCACGCCGCAACCCCAGCGTGCGGCTGCGGCCAATGGGCGGCAAGCCGTGTTCGGCGCGGACTAGATTGGCGCGGCGGTCACGCAAAAACTGACCCAGCTCCCGCCGTCGTTCTTCATCCATGCCACCAAATCTAGCACTGCCACTACTAGTATCAGCGCCGTCTTCCTGTCCGGGCCAAAATGCTGGTTAACTGTCCCTATGCCTCCATTACGTTCACGCACAGTCACCCACGGCCGCAACATGGCAGGCGCCCGCGCCCTCATGATGGCCTCCGGCGTCGCCAAGAGCGACATCGGCAAACCGATCGTCGCCGTCGCCAACTCGTTCACGGAGTTTGTCCCCGGCCACACCCACCTAGCGCCCGTGGGCCGGATTGTCTCCGACGCCATTCACGCTGCCGGCGCCATCGCCCGCGAATTCAACACCATCGCCGTGGATGACGGCATCGCCATGGGGCACGGCGGCATGCTGTACTCGCTGCCCTCACGCGACCTCATTGCCGACTCCGTTGAGTACATGGTCAACGCCCACTGCGCCGACGTGCTGGTGTGCATCTCCAACTGCGACAAGATCACCCCCGGCATGCTCATGGCCGCCCTGCGCCTGAACATCCCCACAGTGTTTGTCAGCGGCGGCCCCATGGAGGCTGGCCGGGTGACCATGACCGACGGCTCCATCCGCTCACTGGACTTGGTCAACGCCATCTCCGACGCCGTGGATGATTCCATCTCCGACGCCGACATTGACCTGATCGAGGCGAACGCCTGCCCCACCTGCGGTTCCTGTTCTGGCATGTTCACCGCTAACTCCATGAACTGCCTCACCGAAGCCATCGGCCTGTCCCTTCCGGGCAACGGCTCGCTCCTCGCCACGCACACGGCCCGCAAGGAGCTGTACGAGCGTGCCGGCGCCACCGCCGTCGAAATCGCCAAGCGCTACTACGAGGACGACGACGCGTCGGTGCTGCCCCGTGCCATCGCGTCCTTCGAGGCGTTCGACAACGCCATGGCCCTGGACATCGCCATGGGCGGCTCCACGAACACCATCCTGCACCTGCTCGCAGCAGCACAGGAAGCGGGCCTGAAGTACGATCTTGACGACATCGACGCCAAGTCCCGCCAGGTCCCGTGCCTGGCCAAGGTTGCGCCGAACGTTGCTGGAGACAAAACGTACTACATGGAGGATGTACACCGCGCCGGCGGCATCCCCGCCCTCTTGGGGGAGCTCAACCGTGGCGGTTTGCTCCACACGAACGTCCGCTCGGTCCACTCGAACAACCTCACCGGCTGGCTGGACGACTGGGACATTCGCGGCGGCAAGGCGACCGCGGAGGCACAGGCCCTGTGGACTGCGGCCCCGGGTGGCCAACGCTCCTCTACCGCGTTCTCACAGTCGGCCGAGTGGACCTCCCTGGACACCGATGCCGCGGGCGGGTGCCTGCGCGCTGTGGAGCACGCCTTCTCCAAGGACGGCGGACTGGCAGTGCTGCGCGGCAATATTGCCCCCGACGGCGCAGTGGTCAAAACAGCCGGTGTTGACCCGTCCATCTGGACGTTTGAGGGCCCGGCCGTGGTGTGTGAGTCCCAGGACGAGGCAGTGGAAAAGATCCTCAGCAAGACCGTCAAGGCCGGCGACGTGGTGGTCATTCGCTACGAAGGGCCGCGCGGTGGCCCCGGCATGCAGGAAATGCTGTACCCCACCTCATTCCTGAAGGGTCTGGGCCTGGGCAAGGTTTGCGCGCTCATCACCGACGGCCGTTTCTCCGGCGGCACCTCCGGCCTCTCCATTGGCCACGTCTCCCCCGAGGCGGCCTCCGGCGGCACCATCGCCCTGGTTCAGGACGGGGACCGGATCCGGATCGACATCCCCAACCGGTCCATGGAACTGCTGGTTGACCCGGGCGAACTGGACGAACGGCGCGATCTGCTCGAGGCAACCACCGGCTACCGTCCGGTGGCCCGCGAGCGGGAAGTCTCGCTGGCACTGCGCGCTTACGCCTCAATGGCCACCAGCGCCGACAAGGGCGCCATCCGCCAAGTCCCGGAGGACGCTGTCATGATGGTGGCACCCCGGACTGAAGTTTCCGTCTAGTACCGCCCCCTCACATCTGTGTGGCAGTTGTTGGACCGAAGCCAACAACTGCCACACAGATTGCACTGCGGGTTCTAGAAGTTCATGGTCCGTCTCTAGGCCACGCGGGTGCCCTTGGGTAGTTTGCCTGCTGGCGTGCGCAGCGCCCGCCAGCCCAGTGCCACGACGCCGGCCGCCACCACGAGTTGCAACCCCAGTCCTAGTGGCCACAACGGGGTTTTCTGGCCCATGTAGTCAGCTGTGAGCTTGCCGTTGGCGCAAGTGTAGGTTGCTTCGGGACCGGCCTGGGCGTACCTGGCGCCTTGGCTGATCATCTCGAAGATGCCCGTGGGCCCCGTGCCCTCGGTCACCGATTGTTGAACCGATTGTTGATAGGGGATGGCGTCGGCAATCACCACAAATGGGTTCATGCCCAGCATCCAAGCAACCCGGTCCGTGCGCACGGCATCTACCTCCTGGATGGGCCCAAAGCAGTAGCTATCACCATTGCGATCGGTGACGTCGCTAGGGAGGGGCGGCGGGTTCTCGCTGCCGTCACCGATGTCATAGTCGTAACCGTAGGAGCCTGCGTAACCCATCTGATTGGCCTGCACTTTTCCTTGGCTGACCATTGCCCCGAGCCCGAATGCTATGAGCGTGCCAAAGACCAGCACCGACACCACCAAGTAGGTGACAACAATGGAGAACAGCGGCCTGTTGGCGAGAGCTGAAATACCAACACCCAAGGCACACACCACAGCAATTTCCACGGCGAGCATCAGCAGTGCAATGGCTATGTGTCCGAACCCCAGGCCGCCTTGCACAATGGCGAAGACCAGGAACGGGATACTGGCGGCCAGGAACGCTATCCCGGCAATCCATGAGGCCAGGAACTTCCCCCACAAGATTTGTCCGGAACTCAGCAACGTCACCTGCAGGATCGCCAAGGTTCCCCCGGCCCTGTCCCCGTTTATGGCATTGGCTGAAAACGCCGGGGCCACCAGCAGGCCGAACAGCAGCACGAAGGCCAGCACTATCTCAAAGATCAGCGGCCCGGGCCCGGTGCTGCTGGCTGTTGTATCCCATGCCATGCTGGTCTCTTGCTGAGCCTGCCAACTCCACCACGTCAGGGCTGTGACTATGCCGATGACCAGAAACCACAATGCCAACATGATGTACCAGCCGCGCGAGCGCAGCCTCTGGCGCATTTCCATTCCCACAACGGCAAATACGCCACCCGAATAGGCGCGCAGGCCAGTGTACCGAGAACCACCGTCCGGAACCGGGCGGGAACCTGCCTCGCTATGAATCTGCGTCATGGCTGTTCCACCTTCATACTCATATACGTTTCTTCCAAAGCGCCGGTGGCGGGGGCGAAGGCACACACCGCTACCCCCGCCATCACCAGATCTCGCAACAGCGCAGATGCCTGCTGCTGGGTGCCCACGGTGACGGTGACGGTGTCCCGGCGGCCATTTCCGGCCCCATAGTTCATACCCAACGCCGTCAGTGCAGCGTCCAATGCGGACGGGTCCAGGGCAGCGATGGAATACTTGCGCCCCTGCCCGGCCGCTTGATCCACTGTTTGCGCCAGCACCGTGCGGCCCTGGTTCACAAACACCGCACCGTCAGCGATCTCGTCCAGTTCGGCCAGCACATGCGAGGAAACCACTATGGCTTTTCCTGCGGCGGCAAGCTGGCGCAGGATCCCCCGCAAGGCAACACGCGAGCCCGGATCCAGCCCGGATGCCGGCTCATCGAGCAGCAACACCTGCGGGTCATGGATCAACGCACGGGCAAGGCTTAGCCGCTGTTGCTGGCCACGCGACAGCACCCGCGCCTTCTGGTCGGCTAGGGCGGTCAAGTTCACCAGGGTCAACAGTTCTGCAACCCGGCCTGGAATCTGTTCCTTCGGCAATCTGTAAAACTTGCCCATGGTGGTGAGGATTTCGCGAGCCGTGAGCGCCTCCCACACCCCGAGCGTGTCCGGCATCCAGCCGATCTTCGCCCTGGCCGCGGCCGGGTCCTTGACCGGGTCAACGCCCATAACGCTGACAGTTCCCGAATCCGGTGCCAGCAACGAAGCAAGCATGAGCAGCAGCGTGGTTTTTCCGGCACCGTTGGGGCCGATAAGGGCAGTAACCTTCCCCGCCGGTGCCTGCAGGTCCATATTGACGACGGCGTGGACGGCACCAAAGCTGCGGGACAACCCCACGGCAGACAATCCGTGGAAGGCCTGCGCCCCGCCGTCCGTCGGCGCACCAGCATGCTCGGAAACAAGAGCTGTCTGCGGATCCTGAGGCGCTGGCGGATCCTGTTCCGGTGGTAATTGCTGCGTCATAATTTCCCTCCCCGATGGTCCGCACTAGCGGATATGGACTCAGCATAGGCCCCTCTGCCCACGGGAGTCATCATCCCGGCGTCGGATATTCAGCTGATGCCTCCACCGCCGGCGGCGACCACATAATGACCTTCAAGTATCAATATGTGGACTTCATAGTTCGGTGTTGACGCGCCACCGCGCTAAACTGGCCTGAAACTGCCTTCTGCGCTGATGATGCCGCACTGGCCCAGCGCTGTGGCGCGGCTCTGGTGTGGGCGGCAGCAAGTTTCCTTCTCCTAGTGTTGCGTTAGGTAAGTCAATGAGTGTGCATCCATGAGCTTGATAGTTCAAAAGTACGGCGGCTCGTCCGTGTCCGACGCCGAAGGCATTTTGCGCGTAGCCCGCAGGGTTGTCAGCACCCAAACGGCAGGCCATGAGGTAGTGGTAGTCGTATCCGCCATGGGCGACACCACAGATGAACTGCTGGATCTGGCCGCCCAAGTCTCCGAGCATCCCCCAGCCCGCGAGCTGGACATGCTCATGACAGCCGGTGAGCGCATTTCGATGGCGCTGCTGGCCATGGCCATCAGCTCATTGGGCGGGGTAGCACAGTCCTTCACGGGCAGCCAGGCCGGCATGATCACCGACGGCATCCACGGTAAGGCCCGCATCATCGACGTGGACCCGCATCGCGTCCGCACCGCACTGGACAAGGGCAAGGTCGCCATTGTGGCCGGCTTCCAGGGCATGAGCCGCCAGACCAATGAGATCACCACCATGGGCCGCGGCGGTTCGGACACCACAGCAGTTGCCCTCGCCGCGGCACTGGACGCCGATGTGTGCGAAATTTACACGGACGTCGACGGCGTCTATACGGCCGATCCGCGCGTGGTGTCCAGCGCCCAGAAGATCAACAAGATCTCCAGCGAGGAAATGCTGGAAATGGCAGCCTCGGGTGCCAAGATCTTGCACCTTCGCTGCGTTGAATACGCCAGACGTTTTGGACTGCCCATCCATGTGCGGTCCTCCTTTAGCGACAATGAGGGAACCTGGGTTTTGCCCAGCCCCGACGACAAAATCAAGATCTCAGAGGGAGTTGCCTTGGAGCAGCCAATCATTTCCGGCGTGGCCCATGACCGGTCCGAAGCCAAGGTCACAGTTGTTGGCGTGCCGGACATCCCCGGCAAGGCTGCCATGATCTTCGGCATCATCGCCGGCGCGCATTCAAACATCGACATGATTGTGCAGAACATTTCCACGAAGGGTTCAGGCAAGACGGACATCTCCTTCACACTTCCCATGGTGGAGGGCGAAGATGCGCTGAGCGCCCTGCGCGCCAGGCAGGACGACGTTGGCTTCGAGGACCTGATCTACGACGATCAAATCGGCAAGCTCTCCCTCATCGGCGCCGGCATGCGCTCCAACCCGGGCGTGTCCTACCGCTTCTTCCAGGCCTTGTCCGACGCCGGTGTGAACATTGATCTGATCTCCACCTCCGAGATCCGCATCTCGGTGGTCACCCGCGCTGACTTGCTAGATGTTGCGGTGCGCGCAGTACACCAGGCTTTTGGCTTGGATGGCGACGACGAGGCGACAGTTTATGGCGGCACCGGCCGCTAGTCGCCCCCGCAGTCAAACTGGCCCGCAGTAAACGACGAAAAAACGCGCTTTGGGCCCGATTTTCGGCGTTTTCTGCGGGTCAGTTGAGGAAGTGAGGCTAGTCCGCAGCGTCTTCCTTGCGGACAGCGTAATGGTGGCCCGCCGAATCAGTATGTTGTTCAAAGTGGGAGAGCTGCTCTTCGCTGCTTTCTTCAAATGCATCGTGACGATGCACCACGGGGGCAGCTGAGTCACCTTGATCCGCAGGCCCAAAAACTCTTTGCAGCTTTTCGGTTGCGTGCATGAATTTGTCCACGAATTTTTCACCGCTGGTCATCATCAACACCCCTTTCGGGAGCGGAAAATCTTGCCGCCAGAATCTAATAAGTTTACGCCTGTTTGCCCCGCAAGGGCACTCATGGGTTGCTGGGCTGATGAACCGGGAGGGAGCGTTAGCGCAAGGACCTGTCGGTGGGGTCCGTGGGCACCAAATATGTGCTGCCGTCGGCCCTGGCGACTGTTTTCCACTGCACCGCCGCTTCTTCCTGGCTCTTCAGCAGCGCCTTGTTCTCCGGCGTCATCTCATGATCCAGGGGGCTGCTGCTGGCGGGGCCCAGAATGTAGCGCAAGCGGCCCGTGAAACGCATCAGTTTTTGTACCGGACTTATCTTGGGCATGGGCAGGGTTCCTTATAGCGCGTGGGCCAGCGACGGGTTTCCCTGGCCGAATCATGAAAGTCAACAAAACACATAGTACCCTGATAGTTAGTGTACTAACTAAATCGAGGGAGCAAGGCTGTGAGCACCACGGAAGACGATCTATTGCTGGAGCGCCAACTTTGTTTTGGCCTCAGCGTGGCCTCCCGCAGCGTCATTGCCGCCTACAAGCCGGTACTGGCCGCCTTGGGGCTGACTCACCCGCAGTACTTGGTCATGCTGGCCCTGTGGGAGCAGGCACCGCGCCGGGTTAAGGACATTGGCAACGCCTTGCTGTTGGAATCAGCAACGCTTTCCCCGCTCCTTAAGCGCCTTGAGGCCCTGGGGTTTATCACTCGAGCCAAGGACCTGAACGACGAGCGAGCCTTGGCCGTGGACCTCACACGGTCGGGCGCGGCCCTCCGGGAACGGGCCCTTTCCGTGCCGGGGACCATGCTGGCCAAGCTGGGCCTGGACCGGGCCGGTGCCATGGCGTTGCACGGCAGCATGATGGCTTTGATCGAGGCCGCCACTCGCGACGAAGAGCCCGCATCGCTTGCGGACTCTGGCGCCGTGGCCGTGGCGGATAATTGAGAACATGACCTCTGCCCCACTCCCCCTCACCGAGGACGCTTGGCAGGCCCGCGCCGCAGCGCACCACAACCGCGTCGACCGCTACGCAGCCCCCTACCTCGCCCGCCGTTCAGCCAACAAAAAGCACCCGGTGGAAGACTTCCTCTTCACCTACTACACCCAGAAACCGGGCCAACTCGCGCGTTGGCACCCGGGCGCGGGCGTCATCCTCACGGGCGACGCCGCCACCGAGCGCTTGAACTGGAAGTTTTACCGAGCAGCGCCCGACGCCGATTCCTCGGCGACCGGGGCATCTCACCCACGTTCCGGCGTCGTTTTTGACACGGAAAAGTTCTTGGCCGAACGCAAGGACGCCGTGGATTTTGCTCGCATAATCCTGGGGCGCACGGCTGCCCGGCCGGCCCAGTTCGGCTGTTTTGGGCTGCATGAATGGGCCATGGTGTACAAACAGGAGGCCAATGCTGTGCGGCACGAATACCTTCAGCTGCGCCTTGGCGCGGCGGGCACTGACCAGGTGGTTCAGGAGAGCAAGATTCGTTGCACACACTTTGATGCGTACCGTTTCTACACCCCGCAGGCGGTCGGGCTCAACGAGTTGACGCCAACCCGTGCGAATCAGCGCGAGCTGGAACAGCCCGGGTGCCTGCACGCCAACATGGACCTCTACAAGTGGGCGTACAAACTCTCGCCATCCTTGCCCAGCGAGCTGGTGATGGATTGCTTTGAGCTGTCCTGGCGCATCCGGGCCATGGACATGCAAGCATCACCCTACGACCTGGCCCAGTGGGGCTACCCTGCCATCGCGATTGAAACAGTCGCCGGCAAGGCCGACTATGTGGCAGCTCAGCGAGCATTTAGCGCCGAGGCGGCGGTGTTGCGTGAGCGGTTGCGCGCAGCCGTCGAGGAACTGGTTGCCTAAAGAGCCCGCATCGTGGCCTGTTGACGCCACGGCGCAGCCCTCAACCCGGGTGTGTGCTCCGTCGCGAAAAAGGTGCGCACAACAGCCGCCCCGTTGGCTGGGCTCGGCAACTCTGTCGGCTCAAATGCGACGCAGGCCACGCAAATTCAGGAGTTCGCAAACACTTGCGTAGAATGGAAAGGCAAGCTCGCGGAGCGCTTCGACTCACCGGTTTTCAGGTCTTGACCTCCTGACCCAAAAGACGGCGTAAGACGGCAATCCGTGGCCACCCCTTTTTCACATCAGGAGTCCCCGGATGCCCCGGATCGTTGTCGACGTCATGCTTAAACCCGAAATCCTTGACCCGCAGGGAAAGGCCATTGTTGGCGCTCTTCCCCGTTTGGGCTTCACAGCGTTTTCCGCTGTGCGCCAGGGCAAGCGCTTTGAACTTTTTGTTGACGGCGAGGTGACAGAGGAAATCCTGGCGCAGGCTCGCAATGCCGCGGAAACCATGCTTTCCAACCCTGTCATCGAAGACGTGGTCAACGTTGAAGTAGTGGCGGACTAGCCATGACTGAAACCCCCTTGATTGGCGGGGCCACTTTTGCCCCCGTCGATTCCCGTTTGGCAGGGGCACGCATCGGCGTTGTCACGTTCCCCGGAACACTGGATGACCGCGACGCCGCCCGTGCAGTGCGCGCCTCAGGTGCCACAGCCGTGTCACTGTGGCACGCCGACACCACGCTGGCTGACGTTGACGCAATTGTCATCCCCGGCGGATTCTCCTACGGCGACTACCTGCGCGCCGGCGCCATCGCCCGTTTTGCGCCGTTGATGAGCCAGATCGTTGATGCCGCGAATTCCGACGCCAAGCTGCCTGTTTTGGGTATTTGCAACGGTTTCCAGATCCTCACCGAGGCGCACCTGTTGCCCGGCTCGATGATCAAGAACGATCACTTGAAGTTCCTGTGCCGCGACCAGGTGCTGCGCGTGGAGAACAACTCCACCGCATGGACCAACGCCTACGCAGCAGGCACCGAAATCACCATCCCGTTGAAAAACCAGGATGGCCAGTACATTGCCGACGAGAAGACCCTTGACGCCCTCGAGGCTGAGGGCCGGGTGGCTTTCCGCTACGTCGGCATGAACCCGAACGGTTCACGCCGCGACATCGCAGGCATCTCCAATGCCGCGGGCAACGTGGTGGGCCTCATGCCGCACCCGGAGCACGCCATCGAAAACGGCTACGGCCCCGGCCACACCGGCACCGACGGGCTGGGATTCTTCACCTCTGTCCTGAACACGCTTCTGGGAGGCAAATAAATGTCTGAGACCTCGACTACCGAGTCAGCCAAGAAGTTCAATATCGACACCGTTGCCAACGCAGCCGTGACCCCCGATGTTGAGCTGCCGTGGGCCGAGCTGGGCCTGAAGCAAAACGAGTTCGACGACGTCGTGAAGGTTCTTGGCCGCCGCCCCACCGGCGCCGAGCTGGCCATGTACTCGGTCATGTGGAGCGAGCACTGCTCCTACAAGTCCTCCAAAAACCACCTGCGCCAGTTTGGCGAAAAGGTCACCGAGGAAATGAAGAAGGACATGCTGGTGGGCATCGGCGAAAACGCCGGCGTCACCAACTTGGGCGACGGCTGGGCCGTGACGTTCAAGATCGAGTCCCACAATTCGCCGTCGTTCGTTGAGCCCTACCAGGGCGCCGCAACAGGCATCGGCGGCATTGTCCGCGACATCATCTCCATGGGCGCACGCCCGGTGGCCGTCATGGATCCGCTGCGTTTCGGCGCCATCGACCACCCGGACACCGCCCGCGTCATGCATGGTGCCGTTGCCGGTATTGGTGGTTACGGCAACTCGCTGGGCCTGCCAAACATTGGCGGCGAAATGGTGTTCGACGCCGTTTACCAGGGCAACCCGTTGGTCAACGCCTTGGCTGTTGGCGTCATGCGCCACGAGGACATCCGGCTGGCCAACGCGTCCGGCAAGGGCAACAAGGTTGTTCTGTTCGGTGCGCGCACCGGCGGCGACGGCATTGGCGGCGCTTCGGTGCTGGCTTCGGAGTCCTTCGATGACACGAAGCCGTCCAAGCGCCCCGCAGTGCAGGTGGGCGATCCCTTCGCCGAGAAGGTCCTGATCGAGTGCTGCCTGGAACTGTTCAAGGGCTCCTTGGTTGAAGGTATCCAGGACCTCGGCGCCGCAGGTATTTCCTGCGCCACGAGCGAGCTGGCCTCCAACGGAGACGGCGGCATGGAAGTCGAACTGACCTCCGTCCTGCTGCGCGACCCCTCCCTGACCCCGGGCGAAATCCTCATGTCCGAGTCGCAGGAACGCATGATGGCCGTGGTGACGCCGGAGAACATGGCAGCGTTTGAGGCCGTCATGGAAAAATGGGCCGTGGAGTACTCTTGGCTCGGCGAGGTCACCGGCACCGGCCGCTTGATCATCAAGTGGGAAGGCGAAGTCATTGTTGACGTCGACCCGCGCACCGTGGCACACGACGGCCCGGTGTACGACCGCCCCTACGCCCGCCCGGAATGGCAAGACGCCTTGCAAGCCGACGCGTTCACCGGCTCCGTCCAGGATGCCGGCCGACCGGCAACCGCGGATGAGCTGAAGGAAGCAGTGCTGGAACTCATTGCGTCACCGAACATGTGCTCAAAGGACTGGATCACCAACCAGTACGACCGCTACGTGGGCGGCAATACCTCCATGGCGTTCCCGGACGACGCCGGCGTGATCCGAGTCGACGAGGAAACCGGCTTGGGCGTTGCCCTGGCCACCGATGCGAACGGCCGCTACACCTTCCTTGACCCGTACCACGGTGCACAGCTGGCGCTGGCCGAAGCCTACCGCAACGTGGCCACCTCCGGCGCCGTGCCCATGGCCGTCAGTGACTGCCTGAACTTCGGTTCGCCCGAGGATCCGGATGTCATGTGGCAGCTGGCCGAAGCGATTCGTGGCCTGTCCGACGCCTGCATGGTGTTGGGCATCCCGGTCACCGGCGGCAACGTTTCACTGTACAACCAGACCGGTTCCACCCCCATCCACCCCTCCCCGGTTGTTGCGGTTTTGGGCAAGTTCGACGACGTTGCGCGCCGCACGCCGTCGGGCTGGGTCGAAGACGGCCAGGCCATCTACCTGCTGGGCACCACGGCAGATGAATTGGATGGTTCCGAGTGGGCCAACATGCGCGGCCACCTGGGCGGATTGCCGCCGAAGGTTGACCTGGCCGGTGAACGTGAATTGGGCGAGATCCTGATCAACGCTTCCCGTGACGGCATGATCGACTCCGCGCACGACCTCTCCGAGGGCGGCCTTGCGGCTGGCCTGGTTGAGTCTGCACTGCGTTTCAACACTGGCGCCCGCGTGGCATTGAACGAAGTTGCCCAGCGCGACGGCGTGGACACCTTCACACTGCTGTTCTCCGAAACTCAGGGCCGGGCCATAGTGTCTGTTCCTCGCAGCGAAGAGGTCCGCTTCAATGACATGTGCACGGCCCGGAACTTCCCGGTAGCCCGCATCGGTGTTGTTGACGCAGCCGGCGGCGCCTTGGACCTGCAAGGTTTGTTCGCTGCCCCGCTGTCCGAACTCCGCGAGGCACACGAGGGCACCTTGCCGAAGTACTTCGGCTAGGAACCCCAGAACCGTAAGGAACCCCGGTCAACTCGTCAATGAGTTGGCCGGGGTTCCTTACGTTGAGAGCTGAGAAAAGCACGGTCAGCGCAGCGCCTCGGTATCCGAGCGAAGGACTGTCACTATCTGGTCCGCCTTGTCGTAGCTGGTCTCAGCCTGCACCGTGACACTGAAGACGTCGACGCGAGGGCAGCCCAAGCCAGGCCGGGCTCGCAGGAAATCGTGACGCAAATTGTGAAAGACATTCTTATTGTTTCCCTGACGGAAATCCCCGATATCTGGTTAGTTTGTGCATCCCGGTAAAAATTCTCAGCAAAAGGGGCTAGGATCACCTCTAAGCCGCAGCATTTCCCGCCGCTGCCCAACTGCTTGCCCGAGTGGTCGGTCAGCATGGAATGAGCCCCTCTTCACATCAGGACATGAAAATGCGCGTGGCATCCCCCACACCTCACAGTCATGGGGACTTCCTCCAGCTCTCTGACCTGCAACTGCTTGAGTTGACCCGGGAGGGCGATGAAACAGCGTATGTGGCGTTGTGGCATCGCCACAGAAGCGCCGGCCTGAGGGCCGCCCGGTCCATCACGGGCAAATTCGACCCCGAGGATATGTTGCAGGAGGCTTTCACCCGCATCCTGGTCGCCATCCGCGGCCACGCAGGTCCACGGGAAGTTTTCCGCCCGTACCTCTACTCGGTGCTCAGGTCAGTCTCCATGAGCTGGGATCCCCAAGGGGAGGCAACCACGCCGCTCGATGAGGTGTATCAACAAAACGAACCCTCTTATTCGTTCGAGGGTGTCACCCTCGATAAGACAATCACCAGCCGGGCCTTCGCCAACCTCAAACCCGAGTGGCGGAGAGTCCTTTGGTATGTGGAAGTGGAGGGCATGCAACCGCGTGAGGTGGCACCGTTGCTGGGCCTGAAACCCAACGCGGTGTCCGCACTGGCGCTTCGCGCCAAGGAAGGGCTCCGCATCTCCTGGCTCCAGGCACACCTCAATCCAGACGCGGCCGATCCGGACTGCAAGTGGTGTGTGGAGCGCTTGGGCGCCTACAACAGGGACACGCTCAGTGACAGGCTCCAGGATCGAGTTCAGGACCACCTGAGAGGTTGCCTCAAGTGCAGCATCCTTGTCGAGGAGGTCGATCAGGTTGGCCGCAATCTTGGCCTGGTGCTGCTGCCCCTCCTGTTGGGGCCCACTGCCCTCGCGGGCATGGGCGCGCCCGTCGCATCTGTCACGACTTCCTCCGCATCAACCACCACGCCGCCTGCCCAAACGTCGGCTCAGGTTGCCGGGACATCCAGCGGCCGGTTCCTGCTTATCGCAGCGGCAACCGCCGTGGTGGTGGTGGTCGGAAGCATCGCAGCGGCGGCCGTCAGTTTGAGCCTAAATGCCCAAGAACTCCCGGCCACCATTGCCGTCGGCACACCCACAGCAAGTGCCGACGCCGCCACCCCGGCCTACCCTGAACCGACAGTCGGCACAGCGCCCGCAGCCCCCGCCACACCCGCGGCTATCCCTCCGGTGGTTGAAAGCGTGTCCAGTCCCCTCCAGTCCGTTGACTTGCCGCGGATCATTCCCCTGCCAGCCCCAACATCTGAAACCACCCAGGAACCAACGCAGTCTTCCGCGCCGGAGCCCCGCCCAACGACGTCGCCAACACCAACACCCAGCCCCACGCCGTCGCCCGCACCAACGCCCGCACCCAGCCCCACGCCGTCGCCCGCAACCGTGGTTCCGATGCCTCCCGCCTTCACCACCATTTTGGAGCGGGGCCTTTTCCTGCCCTTGCTGAACGGGACCGGCAGCCCCGGGGCACAGGTGGTGGTCTTGTCCGGCAGCGAACAGGTGGCGGTGACGACGGTAGACGAATCCGGTTTTTGGTCGGTGGTCCCCGAGGCAACTCCCGGGCCGGATGGGACTGTTCGGTTTAGTGCCTTTCAGCTCCTTGGCGGGTTGCGCTCACAAGATAGCGCCCTGAGCGTTCCCGTGGAGTTGAAGATGCCGGAAATCGTGTCACTGACCAAGGATGACCACTCCACCACAGTGACCTTCAACGGACCTGCAGGTGCCACGGTCCAGGCCATTCTTGACGGCGTCCCCACCGGCACGTACCACCAGCTCACAGGAGAAAGCATCACGCGGACCCTGCCGGATCTGCCACCCGGCGAGCATGCGCTGGCGTTGCGGTTCGTTGACCCCGACGGTGGGCTCCATGGGGCCTCAGTGACGGTGACCCTGCCCTGATCGATTGAGTGTGGCAGCCGGCAGGGATGCGACAGCTCCTACTTTTCGCCGCCGTCGTGCCCGCGTCCGCGGCTAGAAACCGCCGGCTAGGACGCGCGCCGCCTGCTGATAGGAACGCGTGACGCCGGCCTGGGCCAATTTGGTCAGGGGCGAACCGATCGTATAGATCAGTCCGGCAGGCTTGCTGAAGGCCAAAAGCCGGAAGTGCACGCCGCCGTCGGCGGTTTTCATGGCGATGAACGCCTCCTCACCCAGCGCGGGGTGCCCGGGCAGGGTGCCGTAGCCAAAGCCGGCCATCTGCATTTCTGTCCCGTCCGGGCCGGACATGAGCTGCGGTTCAAGAGCCCACACCACCTCGCAGGGCACGGGGAGGCGAAGATTTCCGACACCAAATCCGCTAACGACAGTGGCGCGCGCCACTGCCCGCGGCGGGGCAGTGACCTGCAAACCGGCCAGGCGCTGAATCTGCCACGTCATGATGCCTTCAGCCAGCGCAGCGAAAGCTTCCTGCCCAGCACCGACGGCAAGTGTTTTGTCCACATGGTCAAAACCCGTGGGCCACTGCGCGGCATCAGCAGACTTTTGAGCCACCAAACGGGTCAGCCCCAGGTAGGGGTAGTCCAAGGGGCCGCGGCTAACTCTTGGCGACATATGCGCTCCACTCCAAGGCACGTTGTTGTTTCTTCGGCATGCCGGCCACCACCAGGTCGTAGGAGTCTTCCATCATCTCCAACACCATGGCCTCCTCCACGGCAGAGGTGTCCACGGTATTCCAATGCACCTTGTTCAGGTGATAGCCGGCCGTGATGCCGGTGTTGGCTGCGCGCAATGCTGGCGCCAGCTCGGGGTCGCACTTGAAACTGATCATGACAGGCGTGGCATCCAAGTTACCCAGGGCAAACATCTTCGCCACCCACTGCTCGGCTCCGCTGCTGGGGGCTTTGACCTTGAAAACACTGGTGTCCGCACCGAACGGGAAGTCCTCATAGCACCCGGGCAAGGCCAGCGCCGCAGCTCTCAGGGTGGCTGCACTGATACTCATGTGGCGTCCAGAACCTGGTAGTTCAGAACCGCAAATTGCCCGTGGCGGCTGGCACTGCGAAGCACCAGCCGGTCCGGGCCCAGTGTGCGCGGCAGCAACGGCGCACCCCCAACTAGTGTTGCAGGTGCCACGCTGAGTGAGATGTCCGTCAACGCCCCACAGTCCAGGAACTGCCCGGCCAGATCTCCGCCGCCCACCACCCACACATCCAGGGCCCCTGCCGCATCCTTGATCTCCGCCAGTACATCCGCCACGGTGCCGTTGACTTGCCTGACGTCTGCGCCGTCCGGCACCGGCAGCTTCCTGGTGGTGAAGACGTAGGTGGGTTTGTTGCCGTAAAACTGCCGCCATTTCCCCGGCTCTTCCAGCAGGTTCTCGGCGCGCAGCACCCACTCATAAGTGGCTGATCCTTCCACGAAGACACCCACGGAGTCCATGAAGGCGGCCATGTCTGGGGCGCCGGCGTTGTCAACCGCGAACAGCCACTCCAGGGAATGTGACTGATCAGCAAGGTAGCCGTTCAACGAGGTCGCCGTGTTGTAAACAATTCGAGTCATGGCACCAACGCTACCCGCTGATCAGCCCAAAGCCGGCGGAAAACCTACTTGGTGGCAAGGTAGTCTTCCAGCAGCACAACCTTGAGTCCGGCGGCCTTCTGCGCCTGCGTGAACGCTGCGAGGTCCTCGGGGAATTCTGGGCGGAAGTGCATGAGGACAATGTCCCCGGGGCGCAGGCCGGCACCCACCTGGTAGTCCATCCGGCCTGCGTTTGCCTTGGTTTCCCAGTCAACCACAGCCTTCATGCCGCATTCGGCCACGGCCTTGCGGATGGCGTCGGTGTAGGGCCCGCCTGGCGGTCTGAAGAAGACTGGACGGCGCCCGTACTGCTGTTCCTCAAAGTCAGCCATGCCACAAATCTCAGCTTTTTGCTGCTCGTAGCTCAGATGAATAAAGGCCAGATTGTGGCTCATGGTGTGGTTCTCGATCAGGTGCCCGGCAGCCGTGTACTTCTTGTAGAACTGCGGCTCCCCGGCAATGAACCCGTGCGCCAGAAAGATGGACGCCTTGATGCGGTTCTTCTCAAGGAGCGCCAGGTCCGAGTCCCGCTTCACGGCACCGTCGTCAATGGTCACGAACACCACTTTTTGTTCCGTGGGCACCTTGGTCAGGACCGGGGCCATACCGTTCTCAATGGGCGGCAGCACATAGTCAGGGACCAATCCGCCCAAGGTATCTATGCGCCCCGTCGCCGGGTTGGTGGCGGGCGCGGATGGTGGACTGGTCGACGCCGGGGCTTGCGTTGGGCTGGCTGTGGACCTGTGCGTCGGCGTGCCTGGCGCAGCCGCGCCGGTGCTGCTTGGGCGTGCAGTGGCAGCCTTGGTGGTGTTGGCTGGGCCGCCGGGACTGACGCTGGCCGAGTTTGGGGGCATTGCCGTCACCCACCAGATCCCTGCAGCTACCATGGCGATCGCCAGCACAAGAATGGTTAGCGCAATGAGACGGCCTCGGTGGCGGGCGTAGTCAAGGTGGCGGGGCATAGGCTTCTTTCCTAAGAAACGGGGTGGTGGTTTAGAGGCCTAGCTTTGCGGCTTCAATTTTGGGGCAGGCATCCATGACAACGTCGAGTCCGGCGTCGAGGGCGCGCTGCGCCGCTTGCTCATCCACAACGCCCGATTGCAGCCAGACTGCCGTGGCACCAACGGCAATGGCCTGGTCAACCACGGCACCAACCTTGCTGGAATTGACGAAGCAATCCACCACGTCAATACTCCCGGGGACTTCCGCAAGCTTCGTGTAACCCTTGGCGCCATGCACGTCGTCGCCCTTGAGGTTTACGGGGATGATCTCCTGGCCAAGGTGCCGCTGGAGGAAATGTGAAACATCAACAGCAGGGCGCAGTGGGTTGTTTGACAGGCCCACCACAGCCCACCGCCCCGGCGTTGACAGGAGTCGGCGGATAACATCTGGATCATTGACCTGTGCCATGCTTCGAGCCTAATGGCACAGTGGGCAGATTCGATTGAACGTTCACGGCGGTTCGCGTACAAGGCCTAAGCGTCGGAGCGGACTTCTTCAACCTCTTCAAAGAGGCTATTGTCGTCGTCCTCTTCGGTCTCATCAACGTCCACATAGTCCTCGCTGGTGAGCTCTTCAGCGTACAGCGCCCAGAATTCGTTGGGTGCAGCAGCGGGCGGATCCAGCATTTGGAGTTGCTGCTCGAAGGACTTCTTGACGGCTGAAAAGTCTTCGTCGTCCTCCGGGCCCACCGTGTCCCGGTCAATGGCGCCCCAGGCAGCCACAATCTTTGGCAGCGTTTCCAAGGACGACGCTATGAGTGAATCGTCGTCCTCGCAGACGTAGTGCACCGACCCCGTCTCACGGTCAATCACCACAAACTGAAAGTCGCCGTCATTGCAGACAACTGCCCGGCCAGCAGCATCATCGGCGAACGGTGGCTTGAGCCATTGCCCGTCCAGCGGCACGTCCTCCAACGCCACCGGGAACATGGTCTCCAACACCGCCCAAATCCTGGCGTCGTTCATGATTTCCTCCTGCCCTTAGTTCCGACACTAATCACAGCGATATCTTTCGTCAACGGTGACTTAACCAGCCGGAACCACCAAGGTGCTGCTTTCAAATCGGCGGTTGCGCAAAACTGGGAGGAATTCGCGGACTTCCTCCACACGCCTGTGTGTCACATCTGCTGTGGCAAGGCCTTCGGGTTCTTCGTTGAGGAAGTCCGCCGGGATGCCCATGGGGTCCAGGATGACGGAGTGGCCAATGCAATGGTCGCTGGAGGTTCCAGCTGCAGCCAACCAGGCCGTGTTTTCAATGGCGCGAGCCTTCAACAACGTCTCCCAATGATCAACCTTGTGCTCACCCTTAAACCAGGCCGCCGAAACACAGAGGAGCTCCACTCCGGCAACTGCCAGGGAGCGGGCCAGCTCCGGGAACCGGATGTCATAGCAGGTCATCAGGCCCACCTTGAAACCGCCAATTTCGACCACTGTGATGCCGCGGTCGCTCGGCTTGATCCTTGAGGACTCCTGGTAGGAGAACGCATCATAGAGGTGCAGCTTCCTGTACGTGTCCAGGATCCCGCCGTCGTCATCGACTGCCACAACTGTGTTGTAGGGGCGCGCCTCCCCGCTGGATTCGTAACCTCCGGCGATGACGGCGATGCCCGCATCGGCCGCCATTAAGGAAACGCCCTGCACAAAGGTGGTCCAGTGGGCGTCAACAGCCGTGACAAAGTCCCCGGCAACCCGGCCCACAGAGAACATGGCTTCTTCCGGGAAAAGAATGAGTTTGCTGCCCTCTTGTGCCGCAGCAACGCACAGTCGGCGCATGGTGGAAAGATTCTGTACAACATCCCCGCCCGGATTGAACTGTCCAACGCTGACCTTCATGACATCTCCTTCGACCCGCCAGTACTGTCTACCATCAAGCCTAGTCGCGATGGCACCCAGGACACCACGGGCTCAGCAAAAAGGCGGGTTCGGCGGACGGAACATGTGTTCCACCCACCGAACCCGCCTTTTGTTGCACGTGCACCGCCGGTTCGTTGGCGGCGAGCCGGACTAGTTGTCGTTGATGAGGTCGTAGCGCACAATAGTCTGGTCGCGAGCAGGGCCAACACCAATGGCGGAGAGCCGCGTGCCGGACATTGCCTCCAACGCGAGCACATAGTTGCGTGCGTTCAGGGGCAGGTCTTCAAGGGTGCGGGCCGTGGTGATGTCCTCGGTCCAGCCCGGGAAGTACTCGAAAATGGGCTTAGCGTGGTGGAACTCGGTCTGCGTCATCGGCATTTCGTCGTGGCGCACACCGTCAACGTCGTAGGCGACGCAGACGGGGATCTGCTCAATGCCCGTCAGCACGTCCAGCTTGGTGACAAAATAGTCGGTGAAGCCGTTGACACGGGAAGCGTGCCGGGCCAGAACGGCGTCGTACCAACCGCAACGACGGGGACGGCCGGTGTTCACACCAAACTCGCCCCCTGTCTTTTGCAGGTAGATGCCCATATCGTCGAAGAGTTCCGTGGGGAACGGGCCGGCACCAACACGCGTGGTGTAGGCCTTGATGATGCCCACTGCGCGGGTGATGCGGGTGGGGCCAATTCCTGAACCAACTGACGCGCCACCGGCGGTCGGGTTGGAGGAGGTTACGAACGGGTAGGTGCCGTGGTCAACGTCCAGGAACGTTGCCTGACCGCCTTCCATGAGCACCACTTCGCCCCGATCCAGGGCCTTGTTGAGCACATACGTTGCGTCAATAACCATGGGGCGCACGCGCTCGGCGAAGCTGAGGAAGTACTCCACAACCTCATCCACTTCAACGTCGCGGCGGTTGTAAACCTTCACCAGCAGCTGGTTCTTCTGCTTCAGCGATCCCTCAACCTTTTGGCGCAGGATGGACTCGTCAAAGAGGTCCTGGACACGGATGCCCAGACGGGCCACCTTGTCCATGTAGGCCGGGCCAATGCCGCGGCCTGTGGTGCCAATGGCGCGGCTGCCCAAGAAACGTTCGGTCACCTTGTCCAGCACCTGGTGGTACGGGGCCACCAGGTGGGCGTTGGCGGAAATGCGCAGTTTGGACGTGTCCGCACCGCGAGCCTCAAGGCCCTCAATTTCCTCAAACAACGCCTCAAGGTTCACAACGCAACCATTGCCAATAATGGGTGTTGCATTGGGGCTCAAAATGCCGGCAGGAAGGAGCTTGAGCTCATACTTCTCACCGCCTACGACCACTGTGTGCCCGGCGTTGTTTCCGCCATTGGGCTTCACTACATAGTCGACCAAACCACCCAAAAGATCTGTGGCCTTGCCTTTACCTTCGTCACCCCACTGGGCGCCGACGATTACGATTGCTGGCATGGGACCCTCCCCTTGCTCATAAGTTGAGCCGGGCACTGCAGAGTTCGGCGGTTGATCCGCCGTGCAGTGTCCGGGCACGAAAATGCCCCTTGGAAACCACCGGCCTTCGTTAGCAAAAGCTGCTGAAGGCAGTCGGTCAAGGGGGTCTTACCACCTAAGGTTACTTCACGGCCCTAGCTGGCGCACATTGACCTCACGGGGTGGACGTGCCCGGCACTGGCATCACCACGCCCCGTGACCATGCCCGTGCGGCACTCGCCCCAGGCAACTGGCCCGCAGAAAACGCCGAAAATTGCCCATTTTGAGGCTGTTGCTTTTTGGGGTGTGGCGGTGTTTGCTTTGTCCCGGGTCGTGTTTAAGAATTGAGCATGGCCCGGGATTATCGCTCTGTAGATCGTGACACACCGTTT
>NZ_JBTNDH010000025.1:0-53260 GCF_054511095.1 Arthrobacter sp. TMN-49
TGGGGAGATCGTGGGATTGCGTCTCCCCCTAGCGCGCGCCCCAAACCAGGCCCCCGGGTGCCGGAGCTGCGTCCGAAACCGCAGGTGGGGACTACACTCGGGTTCTTATGGAGTCGATTCCGTTTCTTGACACAGCCAGCGTTACTGGATTTGCCGGTGTTGTTGCGGCGCTGCGTGCCGCCGGCTGTGTCTATGCCGAAGATGAGGCAGCCATCTTGTTGGAAGCGGCCGGCCATGACGCAGCGCTGGGTAGGATGCTGGCGCACCGAATATCAGGCGTTCCACTGGAGCATCTGGTGGGCTGGGCACAATTCCATGGGCTGCGGATAGCGGTGGCCCCGGGCATATTTGTGCCACGGCTGCGCACCGAATTCCTGGTCGAGAAAGCCCTGGAAGTTCTGGGCACCCAAGGTGCCCAAGGTGCCCAAGGCACCCAAGGCACCCAAGGTGCCAGGCGTAGGGTGCAGGGATCCGTGGACAGTTGCGGCAATAAATCACCAGTCGTCGTGGACCTGTGCTGTGGCAGCGGCGCTGTTGGTGCAGCACTGGGACACGAGAACAGTGGATTTGAACTGCATGCGGCCGACATTGACCCTGTGGCTGTGGCGTATGCCGCTGGGAACCTGCGCAGCGTCAACGGACACGCGTACTGCGGTGACTTATTTGCGGCCCTGCCGGAAAAGCTGCGCGGCACTGTGGCCGTGATAGTGGCCAACGCCCCCTACGTGCCCACGGATGATATTGCTTTCATGCCCTCGGAGGCGCGGCTGCATGAACCCCTGACGGCTCTCAATGGCGGTAGCGACGGGCTGGACATTCAGCGCAGGATTGCTGCGCGCGCGCATTCCTGGTTGCGTCCCGGCGGTTCCCTGCTGGTGGAAACCAGCGCCCGGCAGGCGGAGTTGAGCGCGGACATCATGGCGGCCCACGGGTTCGCCGTCGACATTTCCCACAGTGAAGAATTGGCGGGCACCGTTGTCACCGGCCGGCGAGCATCTTTAAGCGGCGGGGTCTACTGAATTTCCGGGAAGGTGGTTAGCCTCGGTAGTACAGCACAAGGCGCACAGTTGGGAGTTTCGCATGAGCCTGCACAGCCGCCACCACCGGCATGATGAACATATTGTTGATTCGGCCTTCGACGGCGGGATTGGGGAGATCCCCAAACACCGGCTGCCGCGGCGAACCCAGGACGCGGATGCCGCCCTGAGGTTCGTCCAGGACGAGCTCATGCTGGATGGGAATGCGCGGCAAAACCTGGCAACGTTTGTGACGACGTGGATGGAACCGCAGGCAACTGTGCTGATTCAGGCCGCGCTGGAGAAGAACATCATCGACAAGGATGAATACCCGCAGTCGGCCGAGATTGAACGACGCTGCGTGAACATTCTGGCGAATCTGTGGAACGCACCAACACCAAATCGTGGAGCCGACGCCATGGGGTGTTCCACCACTGGCTCCTCCGAGGCCGCCATGTTGGCCGGGATGGCGCTGAAGTGGCGTTGGCGGGCGCGCCGGGAGGCGGCCGGGGCCGATGCCAGCAAACCCAATGTGGTGATGGGCGCCAACGTCCAAGTGTGTTGGGAAAAGTTCGCCCGCTATTGGGATGTTGAGGCTCGCCTTGTGCCGCTCGACGGTGCCACTCACCTGACAGCAGCACAGGCAGCCGCCGCCTGTGATGAGAACACCATTGGGGTGGTGGCTGTGTTGGGCTCAACCTTTGATGGTTCCTACGAGCCGGTGGCGGAGATCGCTGCAGCCTTGGATGCGCTTCACACCAACACGGGGTTGGACGTTCCGTTGCATGTGGATGCGGCGTCAGGCGGGTTCATCGCCCCGTTCCTTGATGCGGAGCTGCTGTGGGACTTCCGGCTGGAGCGGGTGAAATCCATTAACGCATCGGGCCATAAATACGGGTTGGTGTATCCCGGTGTGGGGTGGGTTGTCTGGCGCAGCTCGGCTGAACTTCCAGCGGATCTGATCTTCAACGTGGACTATTTGGGCGGCACCATGCCAACCTTCGCGCTGAACTTTTCACGGCCGGCTGCTCAAGTCATAGCGCAGTACTACACCCTGGTGCGGTACGGCTTTGACGGGTATCAGCGCATCCAGCAGCGTTCCCGGGACATTGCCGGTGCCATAGCGGTTGGCGTTGAACGTCTGGGTCCGTTCACGCTCCTGAGCCGTGGCGATGAGCTGCCGGTGCTGGCATTTAGCATGAGCACAAATGATGGGTACACCGTCTATGACCTCTCCCATGAGCTGCGCAGTTTTGGCTGGATTGTGCCCGCCTACCCCATGCCGGAGGGGATGGCCGACGTCGATGTGTTGCGTGTGGTGGTCCGTCATGGCTTCACCTTTGACTTGGCTGGCATGTTTCTGGCCGATCTGGCGAAGTCTGTTCAGCGTCTCTCCGGGAAAGGCCCTGATCGGGTCTCCTTTCACCACTAGCGGCCACCAACACCGAACGGGCCTTCCGCTTCGGTGTTCGGTGGATAAGAATGAGGGCATAGCTGGTGCGCCGGGCGCCAAACGCTGCGCGGCTAAGGCAGCACCAGCAGAAAGAGTGAGGGGCGCAAGAAGTGACTACCAACAATGGACTTGTCGTCGTGGCTGCGGCAGCTTTGCCTTTCGTGGACACAGTACGGGAGATTGATGCCCCCGTAGCCGAGGTCTTCAGGGCCTTCATGGATCCTGACCTGGCCATTGCGTGGTTGGGTCCGTGGGACTTGACGATGGAAATGCACGTTTGGGAAGCGCACACGGGTGGCAGTTGGGCCTACTCGCACGTTGACGATGCAGGGAATCGGTACGGCTTCCGTGGGGTCTTTCACCACGTGCTGGAGGATCGCCGGATCGTGCAGACGTTTGAATTCGATGGCTACCCGGGCCATGTGAGCCTGGAAGAGGTGGAGTTTGAGGATTTAGGCGGGCGCACCAGAATTCTCAACCACACAGTGTTCTCCTCCGTGGAGGACCGCGACGGCATGCTGGCCTCCGGTATGGAGCGGGGAGTTCGCGAAGGTTACGAGCGCCTGGAGCGACTGCTTGGCGGGACCGCACCCTAGGGTTCAGGTGTGACGGGTCAGCTGCGTCCGGCCACGGCTGCCGCAAGTTGTGTCAGGCCCTTTTCAAAGTCGCCGCCCACCATCTTGTCCATGTTCATGAACAGCATGAACACCCGGCTCAGGCCCTTGTTGTCCCCCGTCATGGTCCAGGTGACGCGGGTGCCATCGCCTTCTGGGACAAACGTGAAAGTTGTGGGGTTCACTGCCTTCATCGGTTTGCTGAATTCCAGCCGAATCTGAATTTTGGTGGGTTCCGTGGCGTCAACGATTTCCATGGTGCCGGCCCCGGCCTTGCCGTTGCCTTTCCACGTATAGGTGGCACCCACACCCTGAACGGGGCCGGCGTAGCTGCGCTGCATGTCAGGATCCAGGCCCTCCCACGGCGACCAGTTGGTCCATTCGCGGAAGCTGATTACCAGCGGATAGATTTCCTCTGCGGGGGCCGGGATCACTGCGCTGCGAGAAACACTGAAACTTGTCATGACGACAGCCTATGCCGCCCAAGGCGCACTGTCCCTAGATTTGTCGCAGGAATTATGCCGGGGTTCTGTTTTGTGGGCCGGTCCGGCAGTAGGGGGCGCGCCAGTATTTCGCTGAGACTGTCAAAGACACGGTCCCAGTCAATGCGGGGAGGGGCATAAAGGGACAGACTAGGGGTATGGAAAACGTCCTGAAACGCTGGCGCAGAGAATTGCGGGGCACCTTCAGCAACAACTCCGCAACCATCCCGCAATGGGAACTTGACCTAGAACTGGGCAGCGACGGCGGCTACTTTGGGCCAGAGTCGGCTGCGTGGGCTGTGCACGGTTCAATGACAACTCTCGTGGCCGGTATCCAGTCCCTCCTTCTGCAGGCCCTGCACCCGGGTGCGCTCGCAGGCGTCCATGACCACTCCGACTACCGCAGCGATCCGCTGGGCAGGCTTTCGGGCACTATTCGCTGGATCTTCACGGTCAGCTATGGCGATACGCGGGCGGCCCAGAAGGCGTCAGCACAAGTGCTGCGGATCCACGAGCATGTTCGCGGCAGTTACACCACCAACCACGGAGAAGCGCGCCAGTACACCGCCAACGATCCCGATCTGCTGCGCTGGGTGCACCTGGCCTTCACCCAAGCATTCTTGGCCACCCACGAAGGCTATGGTGGACCGATCCCGGGGGGTGCTGACGCCTACGTGGCCGACTGGGCAGTGGCGGGGACGCTCATGCACGTACAGAACCCGCCCGTTACAGTCCAGGAGCTCCGAGCACAGATGGCCGCTTTCACGCCCGAGCTACGGTACGACGCGCGGGTGGCTGAAACTGTTGAGTTCATCGCCAACCCGCCACTGCCGCGCTCACAGCGGCTCGGCTACAAGGTCCTGTTGGCGGCAGCGGTGGCCACCTTGGCACCGGAATACCGTGAACTTCTGAGGTTGCACGTCCCAAAACTTGGCCCCGTCCCGCTTCCGGTGCGGGGCCCCACCAAGGCGGTGCTCGCAGCAGTCCATTGGAGCTTAGGTGCAACGAGTCCCAGTGAAGCGTCCGCCCGGGCCCGCCGCAGGCGGCTGGGTCTTGAGGGTTCTCCCAGTGAGCGCGGCTAGGCTTGTCATGGCATTTTTCCCCGTTGACGTCACCCACTACCAAGGACTGTAAACAGCCCATGTCGCCACGCACATATTACCGCTCAATTGCTATTGCCGAAGCCGTCACCTGGACGTTGTTGATCGCCGGGATGATCTTAAAGTATGTGGTGAAAGTTGGTGATTGGCCAGTCACCCTGGGCGGATTCGCGCACGGCTTGGTGTTCATCGGCTATGTGACCACAGCTGTGTTGGTGGGACTGAACCAGCGCTGGCCCAAGCGCTTGATTGTGGGCGCGGCGGCCACGGCCTTTGTCCCCTACCTGACCATCCCGTTTGACAGGTGGCTGGAGAAGAACAACAAGCTCGACGGCGGATGGCGCACCGAAGCCACCGACCACCCCCGCGACGGTCACTGGGTCAACGTGGTGCTGCGCTGGATGCTTAACCGCCCGGCGCTGCTCAGTGTGGTGTTTGTGGTGTTCGTTGGCGGGACCATGGCAACCATGATGTTGGTTGGCCCGCCCGGCGGCCGTTCCTAACATCACCCGAAGGCTAGCTGAGGCGCTGCTGCAGATGGACAGTCACCAGTTCACCGGCGTCACCCTTGCCAATGGCCTTGCAGAGGGCGGCCCTCAATGGCAGCCAGTGCGGACCCGTGCCTGATGGCATCAAGGTGGCCTGGAATGACGTGGTTCCGTCCAAGGTGCCGGAGACCTTGATGGCCCGGCGGGTGCCGAGGAGTTCGGCCGATCCGGCCACCACCAGGAACGTGGCAAAGGCGCCGTCCTTGCTGATGGGTGCCGTGAACGTGAAATCTAGGGGCTGCGGGTCCTTGAGGGCTACCATGCTGTGTCCTTTGCTGGTTCTGATTGCTGAGTCGTCTTCAGGATAGTCAGGGCTTGGGGAGTTCTGCCCTGCCCGCATCGTACTGATCGCGGGCCGTGATGATGGTGGGCATATGTTCCTTGGTCCAGTCTTCCAAGGCCTTCATGGGTGCTTGCAGGCTGATGCCGGCAATGGTGAGCTGATATTCCACCCGGGGCGGGATTTGCGCATACATAGTCCGCGTGACCAAACCGTCCCGCTCTAAATTGCGCAGGGTCTGCGTGAGCATCTTCTGTGAGACGCCGTCCACGCGTTCGGCGAGCTCCGTGAACCGCAACGGCCCGCGCGTGAGTGCACCAACCACCAGTACCGTCCAACGATCCCCAACCCTGTCCAGCACCTGACGGGACGGGCAGTTGCGGTCGTAGGGGTCCCACTCGAGCTCGGTCATTTTCTTCTCCCTGGCAATGGCGTTCACTCCAGTATACCAATGTGCCTAACTCTCTATTCACGTGTTACTCTCTTTTAGTAACCAATGGCCGTTTGTGGTCAGGGTCCATCAAATCGCAAGGAGAACGCATCATGGCAAGGGTCAAAGTCCTAGGCGGTACAGGCTTCGCTGGAGGCAATATTGTTCGGGTGGCTGTGGAGCGCGGACACGAGGTGACTTCTTATAGCCGCAACCTTCCCGCCGAGCCCGTGGAGGGTGCCAACTACGTGTCCGGTTCGGTGTTCGAACCGGCGTTTCTGGCCACGGTGATCGCCGACGCCGACGTGGTCATCGAGGCCTTGTCGCCCCGTGGTGAGCTCGAGGGAAAGCTCGAAGGTGTTGTGGCGGAGCTCAGCAAACTGGCGCAGGACGCAGGTGTACGTCTGGGTGTTGTGGGCGGAGCCGGTTCCTTGCTCATTGCGCCAGGAGGCCCGAAACTTATGGACACGGCGGAGTTCCCTGCCGAGTTCCTCCCCGAAGCAAGGACGGGTGAAGCCTTGCTGGAGGCGCTTCAGGGCAGCGCGGCAGATCTTGCCTGGTTCTACGTCAGCCCGGCGGCGGGGTTCGGCGCCTGGGTGCCCGGTGACGCAACAGGAAACTTCCGCATTGGCGGTGACATTCTTCTTGTTGACGGCCAGGGAAACTCGAACATCTCAGGTGCCGATCTTGCAATGGCCCTTGTGGATGAGATTGAAAGCCCCGGACACAGCCGGAAACGCTTTACCGTGGCCTACTAGCTCCGGCATCACGAATGGGAACCTAGGTCTATGGTTTCAAGGCGGATGGCGCGCAAGAATGGTTCCGGGCTCCACGCTGCCTGAATAGAACGCTGCGCCAAACACCAATCAATGACTCATTGGCGCATAATGATCGGATTAAGTGGCTTGGTCGGAGATTGGGATTAGATCCAATGCCGTTTACTTAGTGCGGATGTGTTAATATTTGTGGCCTGTCGCGTCGTGGATGGGTGGCCCGGAGGGTCCCGAACGGTTGACTGGTCACATTTCTCCTGATGTTCTGACGCGGGTTTCCCCAGCGGATGTGGTTGATGTGGTGATTTGGCGTTGTTTTCCAATGGCTCGTACGAGGAAGTCATGCGGTCGCTGCTGACCGGGATGGAATGGCTTTCGGGCCCGTTCCGGGAGCGGGTGATGCCGACAAGGCGGCGATCTACAAGGCGCGGACTACTTCCTTGATGAAAGTGGACACTATTTCCCCGTGACGTTACGGGGGCCCATGTTGACAGGCGCCGGGGCTGGGCTGGCGCAAACAGGATTCCTGGCAGGAGGGATCAAAGCCCTGCCGGCTGCGGCCTTTGCCACCGGAACGGGTGTGCCCAACACGTCCCGGCAACTTGGCAGTGCACTGGGAGTCGCGGCCCTCATCGCAATTACGGGGGCAGGAACAAGCTCCGACAGCTTCCGTCTGGTGTGACTTGTCCTAGCTGCCTCCATCCTGGTGGGGATTGTTTCAGCGCTGCTGATCCGGGAGTTGCGGGAAAATAGTGGTGAAACTGCGGATGAAGCGCTGTTGCCAGCCGAGCACGCCTGAGCGGAATCTCACCTCATGGGACGGCAGCGCTGGCTGACATCTACTGTTCGGTGGGTTCGGGCAGGCCGAGGAGCGCATTCTCGACCAGTTCGCTCAACGCCGGATGAATCCAGTACTGCCCGCGCGCAACCGAATGGGCGCTCTGGCCAAAAGACATGGCCTGGATGAGTGGCTGAATGAGCGTTGCCGCCTCCGGGCCGATGATGTGGGCGCCGAGCAACTGTCCCGTGGCCGGATCGGCCAGCACCTTGAGGAAGTGTTCCGTGTCTTCCCGTGCCCACCCCGCGGCTATGTCTGCGTACTTCTGGGTTTTCACGACATGCGGAATCCCTTGGCTGATGGCCTGTTCCTCGGTCAGCCCCACGGAAGCGATTTGAGGGTCGGCGAAGACGGCGGCCGGAATAAAGCGGTGGTCGGCCGGCATCATGGACCCGGGATGGATCAGGTTGTGTTGCACTACCCGCGCCTCATGGTTGGCAACATGCTTGAGCTGGTGGGCGCTGGAGACATCACCCAAGGCGAAGATCCCTTCCGCGCTGGTGCGCTGATACTCATCAACCACCACCCGCCCGGCGTCGTCCACTGCAACACCGGCGGCACCCACAGCGAGATTGTCGGCATTTGATCGGCGGCCAATGGCTATGAGCAACAGCTCGGCAGAGACAGTTTGACGCCCCTGTGGGCCCTTGACCTCAAGCACGACGCCGGACCCGCCCGCCTTGAGCTGTTCAACGGTCGAATCCAGCAGTACGTCATAGCGGGCTGCGGCTTCCTTGGTGAACTGTTCGCAGATGTCGCTGTCCTGGTTGCGCAACAAGGCAGGGCCCCGGGCGATTTGCGTTACGGCGACCCCGAAGGAGGAAAAGACGTGGGCGAATTCGGCCGCGATGAAGCCGCCACCCACGATTGCAATGCTGGTGGGCAGTGCGTCGATGCGCATGATGGTGTCGGAGGTGTGGACGGTGATCCTGGGATCGGACAAACCCTCAATGTCAGGCACCATGGCACGGGATCCTGCCGCCACTACAAACTTCTCTCCCGTGATCACTGCAGTGCCGCCGTCGTGCAGGGAAATGCTCAGCTGTTTGGCGGCGGTGAAGCGGCCGTGGCCGGAAAAAACACTCACATTCGCACATTCGGGCCCCTCGCGGTAAGCCCTCCCTGCAGCCTCAATCGCGTCGATTCGGGCAAAGACCCTGTCCCGAATCCCTGGCCAATCCACTGTGTTGAGTTGGGAGTCGATGCCCAATGCCTTGCCGTGGCGGGAGGCGTCGGCCAGTTCGGCGGGGTGGACAAACATTTTGGTGGGAATGCAGCCAACGTTCAGGCACGTGCCGCCAAAGAGATTGTCCTCGACGATGGCTATGCGCAGGTGGCGCAGCTCCGGGCCCGGAATGGAGTTGCCCGAGCCCGTACCAACGATGACAACGTCAAAGTGTTCCATCGGTTCAATCCCCGGTGGTGGTTTGGCCGCGTGAGGTTCTGCCCTTGCGCCGACGCGTGCGCAGCGTCACGACGGCGGCCACCGCCGCCCCGACGCCGGCCAGCCACAGCAAGGCCATCTTTTCCGGGCTTCGTCTGGCCGCATCCGGTTCGGAGTCCGGGGCGAACTTTTCCCGGAGTTCCTTGCCTTCAGAGACCAGCAGAAGTTCCTTCCGCTGCTTCTTCAGGCTGGCGCTAATGTCACGCGGTGGCAGCTGAATTTGGGCCTCGGCCTTGATGCCCGACTGGAGCTGCCTGCCACGTTCAAGTTCGGCGTCCACCTGAGCACCCAAGAGCAGCGCCAGGTTTATGATCCACAGCCACAACAGCAGCACTATGACACCGGCAATGGTGCCGTAGGTTTTGTCGTACTTTGAAAAGTTGGCCAGATAGAGGCCGAACCCGGCCGAGGCCAGCACGGCGGAAATGAGCGCCACGGCGGCTCCCACGCTGATCCAACGGAACTTGGGCTGTTGCACGTTGGGCGTGAAATAGTACAGGACAGCAATAAGCACAATGGTGAGCAGTCCAACCACGGGCCATTTTGCCGTGTCCCAAGCGGTCACGGCGGCATCGCCCAGACCAATGGCGTCCCCCAACACCTTGGCAATGGGCCCCGAGATGACCAACAGCAGGGCAATGCCAGCCACCAGCAGCACCACAACCAGTGTCACTAGCAGCAGTGCGGGCCGCAGCTTCCACACGGGGCGGCCCTCATCGGTGCCGTAAATCCGGTTCATGGCCCGGCTAAAAGCGCCAACATATCCAGACGCGGACCACAGTGCCGTGAGCAAGCCCAAGGCAAAGGTCCACCCTGCTGCCCGGGAGCTCGCCAGCTGTTCCACGGGATTACTGATGGCCTCCTTCACGGAAGCACCGCTGAGCTGGCCCACCAAATCCAGCATCACCTTGGTGGTTTGTTCCGCCTGACCCACCAGTCCCACGATGGAAACAAGTGCCAGGATCGCCGGGAACAGCGACAACACTCCGTAGTAGGTCAGTGATGCGGCCATGTCCGTGCAGCCGTCGGCGCTGAACTTTGCAACGGAGCGTTTTGTTATGTATTTCCACGACTGTGCTTTTACTTCAGTCACACTCTGTGGTTTGCGCGCATCGTCTGGGTCCGGGGCGGCCACCTGCCCAATGGCGGAACCGGTGCTTTCGGGGGACTTCTCCTGCGAGCTCATACTAGATGACACTACCGCTTTGGCATGGCATTCAGTCTTGAAGCAGTGCCAAGGCCGTGTCTACTGTTGCCAGTGCCTGGGTATTGTCTATTCGAGCCAGGGTCATGGCCGCAATGACCAATGAGGTGAGAACTGTTGCCAGTTGTTGACGGGCGTTCGCCTCAAGGCTTGGCTTGTGTGCCGCGATGCCGCAGCTCAGTGAGCCATAGAGTTCCTGCCGGTAACCGGCGATGGCGTCGCTCACGGCAGACTCATTGGCGATGGGTGCACCGGCAGCATTTAGCAGCAGGCAGCCATTACCGGCAGGAAGTGAATCGCGGCGGGCCAAAGCGGCGCGCAGGCCCGTGAAGTAGTCGGCGAGGGCCTCCGGAGCGACGGTTGGGGCGTTGAGAGGGCGTAGCCGGGGCTCAATAATCTCGGCAAGATAGCTCTCGATGGCGGCATCAAAGAGACCGCGTTTGCTGCCAAAAGCGTGGTAGATGCTGGAGCGGCTCAGCCCCGTGGCGCGCTCAAGGACAGGAAGGGAAGCATCCTCGTAGCCATGCTCCCAGAACACCGTGCGCGCCGCGCGAATTGCTTCGTCGGTGTCGAAGGCCTGCGTGCGTCCCATTTGACCCCTCATTTTGTGAACCGTTCAGTCCAATATATAGTGGACCAGTCATTACATAATATGCCAAGCTGGCGGGCCGCGGGAGCGCGAGGCACCAGTTGGCAACCGTTGGTCGTCAAAAGTCTCCACCAGAAAGGTCACCTAGTGATCACTTCCATCAGTACGCAAATTCACCTTGCTGCCCGTCCCGTGGGATGGCCCAGCCCCAACGACTTCGCGACAGTGCAGATTGAATTGGGAGAACTGGCCCCAGGTCAGATTCGCGTGGTCAACGAGTTCATCTCGGTTGACCCTTATATGCGCGGCCGCATGAGCGCGGCCAAGAGCTATTCGGCACCTTTTGGCCTGGGCGAGGTGATGACCGGCGGCGCTGTGGGTCGCGTGGTGGAGTCAGCCCACGCTGAATACCCGGTGGGTTCTGTGGTACTCCACCAGTTCGGGTGGCGTGATGTGGTGCAGGAGGATGCTGCCGGTTTCAAGATCGTTCCGGAAATTCCGGGCGTGCCCCTGTCGCTCTACCTCGGCATTCTCGGCATGACCGGGCTCACCGCGTATGTGGGATTGACGGCCATTGCGGCAATGAAGCCCGGTGATACCGTCTTCATTTCAGGTGCCGCCGGTGCAGTTGGTACAGCTGCCGGCCAGATAGCGCGCCTCCTGGGTGCCGGTCGCGTCATCGGCTCGGCCGGAACCGACGAAAAGGTGGCCCTGCTCACCGAAAAGTATGGTTACGATGCTGCCTTCAACTACAAGAGCGGCCCCGTTCGCGAGCAGCTCGCCGCGGCCGCCCCCGAGGGAATCGACGTCTTCTTTGACAACGTGGGCGGCGAGCATTTGGAAGCCGCCCTTGACGTGTTCAACCCAGGTGGCAGAGCCGCGCTGTGCGGGGCCATTGCCGGGTATAACTTAACCGAGCGCAAGGTGGGGCCGGACAACATGGTTAACATGATTACCCGCGGACTCTCGTTCAAGGGTTTCACCTTGGGCAGCTACCTTGACCTGGCGCCGGAATTCAATGAGCACATGACCGAATGGTTCGCAGCCGGCAAGATCGCCTACGACGAAACGGTGGTGGACGGCATTGGGAATGCTGTTGATGCGCTCTTGAGCATGATGCAGGGCGCGAACACGGGCAAAATGGTGGTCCGCACGGCGGTCATGGCGGATGTGATCGGCTAAGCCGAGCGGCTGGTAATTGACCGCTGGACTGCCGGTGAGTGTGTCCCTGAGCTGTTGACGCGAACACCAGCTCGGGGCCACACTCTCAGCTCCGATCAGTACCTACTTCTTTGCTCAACGCAGTTGCCGGGGTTTCGCGGAAGCCGTGTAGGTCCACCCGACGGGCGCCGCACGGGGCTGGACACAACTTGTACAGGACGCGCCCTTCACTGGTTGTGTGTGCAGACTCAATGGTCCAGCTGTGCTCATGGGCCATGCTTTGCGCGGTGGATGTTTCCGTTTCGGGAGCGATAGTAAACGTCATACAGGCCACTATGCTGTAATGGTCTTATGCATCTCAACCCTTACGGAGAATACGCAGTTCTGCTCGCCGCATCACTTGCCAATGACTTTCCGCCGGACAGGCCGGGCCTCATAGACCGGGTGCGCGAATTCGGGATGACCATGGACTTCACGCCGGCGCCGCAAGACCATCTGTTGGTCCACCGCGTGATCGAGAACTGGCAGGAAATTGTCGACGCGCCCAGCCCCGAGGCGCGGGCGTCGCTGCTCAATGCCCAGATGGCCGCCGCCGCGGCATATCCGCGGCTCACTGACCACCATGGCGAGGGCTGGCACCTCCACTACAGGGATGAGAACCAGACGCTGGCTCATGTTCTGCGGGCTGTCATCAGTGTTGGCACGGCGTTGCATCTGACGACGCGGGGCATGACGCGGCTGGGGCGGTGCGCCGCCGGGGCGGCGCCGGGGGACCCCTGCTCCGCCGTGGTGGTGGATGTGACCCGCAACGGGCGCCAACAATACTGCTCGGTGCGGTGTGCCAACAGGGCAGCTGTCCGTCGGCATCGGGCTCGCACCGGTAGCCATCGGCACGTGCGTGTCTAGTAGGTCACCGGTGTCACGGCCGGAGTGGTGGTTGGCACCCGCAGCTACTTCTTGCCTTTCTTGTCGTCAACAATGCCGCCAAGCAAGCCGCCGATGGCTCCACCCAAGACGCCGCCGGCGGGACCGCCAAGGAGTGAGCCGATCCCCGCACCTATCCCGGCAAGACTTGATCCGTAGCTGACCCTGGCCATGGTGACAGTGGTTGATCCGTCGGGATCGTCGGAGAGCTCAAAAGACCCCAATGCGGCTGCTGCCACGACAAGTGCCACGGGACTTGTCTTGGGTTGTGCCAGCATTCGGCTGTAAGCATCTCGTGTTGCAAAGTAGGCGCGCTGGGGGTCGCCCTTGGGTTCTCCGGCGTTGTAGCCGGTCTTGTAGAGTCCCAGAAGAGTCTCGGCTTCTTTGTCAGTGATGAGATCGGCTGCCGTGAGCCTGGCCAGGATGGCCTTGTGCTCGGCAACATAATCTCCCTTGTGCTCCGCCATAACCTGCCGTGCCTCCATGCGCACGGCATGCATCAAATCTGGCAGACCCACAATGGTGGTTGGTGATAGTTCCATCATGCACCTCCTAGTTACGTCCTGATATCACAGTACGCCGGTGCGCAGCGCAACAGAATGGGCAGACGGGGCCAAAATGTGGCGGGTGGACTAACGCACCGACTTCCGCTCGTAGATGGCCATGGACCAGACGTACCCGGCCACAATCATGACGGCGCACCACCCCAGCGCCAGCACCGCGTTCCAGCCCAGTGGGGTGCCGAGCAACAGCCCGCGAATCGTCTCGATGAACGGCGTGAACGGCTGGTACTCGGCGAAGCCTTGCATCCACGCCGGCATCGAGGCCGTCGGTACAAAGCCGCTGCCAAGCATCGGCAAGATGACCAGCAGTAGCGGCAGGTTACTGGCCGTCTCAACAGACTTCGCCTGAATTCCCATGGCCACGGCGAGCCAGCTGATCGCGTAAGCGATGAGCACCATCAACCCGGCGGCGCCCAGCCACTCGATGGCACCGGCCGTCGGGCGGAAACCAACAGCCAGGCCTGCAGCGAGAACAAGGGCGACGGCGATCAGCGTCTGAATGGTGTTGCCGAGCACGTGACCGGCGAGCACCGACGCCCGCGAGATCGCCATGGTGCGGAACCGTGCTGTGATGCCCTCGGTCATATCCATCGAAACGGTGGTGGCGGTTCCGCCGGCGCCGCCGGCGATGGTGATGGCCAAGATGCCGGGGATGACATAGGCGATGTACGCCGCCCGGCCCCCGTCCGGGGCGACCCCTGGCAGTCCCGCCCCGAGGGTGCCGCCAAAGACAAACACGAACAACAGCAAGATAACGACCGGACCCATGATGGTGAAGACCGACAGGCCGGGGTAGCGCACCATGTGTAGCAGGTTGCGGCGCAACATGGTGATCGCGTCGGCGACGACGTGGGACTTTTGACTGGTGCCGGGGGCCGGAGGCCGAGCGGCGTTGATGGTGGTCATGACTGGACTTCCTTCGACTCGACCCGGCCTGTGAGCGCGAAGAACACGTCATCGAGATCCGGGGTGTGGATGCTGAGGTCTAGAACCTCAAGGTTGGCGGCATCGAGACGATCGAGCACTGTGCGCAGTGCGCGGACCCCACCGTCGCTGGGCACGCTGAGCGCCAGCCCGACGTCGTCGCGCGTTGACTCCGCGAGGAGTCCGGACGCTGTGTGGAGCGCCGCGGCATCCGCGAACTGGAGCTTGATATGGCCCCCAGGCACCAGCCGCTTGAGCTCATCCGGCGACCCGTCGGCGACGATCCGCCCGCCGTCGAGCACCGCAATCCTGTCCGCAAGCTCGTCAGCCTCATCCAGGTACTGCGTGGTGAGCAGCACTGTGGTGCCCGCGGCGACGAGGCCGCGCACAATGTCCCACATGGTGTGGCGGCTGCGCGGGTCCAAGCCCGTGGTGGGCTCGTCGAGAAAAATGACGCTTGGGGTGGCGACGAGCGTCATGGCCAGGTCCAGGCGCCGGCGCATTCCGCCGGAGTAGGTGGCGAGTGGTTTGCGGGCCGCCTCGACGAGGTCGAACTGTTCGAGCAGCTCGGTCACCCGTGTCCTTAAGCGCTTCGCACCGAGGTGGCGCAACCTGGCCATGAGAAGGAGGTTTTCCTCGCCGGTGAGCAGGTTGTCGACGGCGGAGAACTGGCCGGTGAGACCGATCTGGGCACGCACGCCGTCGGGGTTGCGCAACACGTCGCAGCCGGCGACGGTGGCGGTGCCGCCATCTGAGCGCACCAGTGTGGACAGAATGTGTATGGTTGTGGTTTTGCCGGCGCCATTGGGGCCCAGCAGTGCTGTGACGGTGCCGGCGTTGACGGTGAGGTCGACGTCGTCGAGCACCACCTTCTCGCCGTAGGATTTCCGCAGTCCACGGACTTCGATAGCTGGGGTGTTGGTCATGTCATCTGCTCCTTCAGTTCTTAGCTGGCCGACGTCATTCGGCGCGTTTGATGGTGATGTCGCCGTACTGGGTGCGTGCACGCACCGCCACACTCTGCTCGGAGGGGCCGGGTGTACTGTTGCCCTCGAGCTGGTTGCGCACATGCCCGTCCTTGGAGGAGAGGTCCAGCCAGGCGGGGACGCCGGACCGAACACCAATGGTGACCTGCCCGTAGCCACTCTCAACCTCGATGGAACCACTGGAGACTTCCCGCAGCCCGATGCTGCCGTAGGCTGTCTTGGCTGAGACGGAGCCGAGCGCCTTGGTGATCTCCAGATCGCCGTAAGAGAGTTTCGCGTCAAGGTCGCCGCCGGACTCCCCAATAGTGATGGAGCCGTGGGAGGCCTTGAGGATGGCGTCGCCGGTGACAGTGCCGATCCGAATCTGGCCGTGGTCGGCGGTGACTTCCATTCCGCCATCGGCAGTTCCTACCCTGACGGGGCCGTGTCCGGCACGCAGCCACAAATCGCCAGTCGCCTCGAGATCCACGGGGCCAGTGGAACTCTTGATCCGGGTGGCGCCCAGACGTCCCGTGCACGTCATTCCGCCGGCCGCGATCTCCGCGGTGATCCGGGACCCGGCCGGCAGCTCAACTTTCACATCAACCGAGTCGAAGGGACCTGGGCCGATCCAGCTCAGGCGCGGACGTGGGCCGGTGATGGTGATGCGCTGGCCATCAAAAGTGACTTTCGTGTCCTCCGCGCCCCTGCGGTCAACATTTTTTGCCGGATTCGTGGCTGTCACGCTCACCACTGTGTCGGTGCGGTCACTGGCGAAGACCTCGATCAGGCCTATCTGGACGTTGATGGCGAGGTCAATGGGGGTGGGGGTGTTGTAAATAGGCATGCTGGAGCCTCCGACGGTTTTGGGTGTGTTTCTGCGGCCCCGCGGGTCCGCGTGGCTGGTTTATGTGGTTAGTGGTCTATCTGGCGGGCGGGTTAGCGCGCCCAGCCAGCGAAGTTGTCGCCTGTGCGCAGCGTGCGCGCCGTGATGCGTCGTTGCTTGGGTTGGAGGGCGGATGCAACAGCGCGGACCAGCCACGTGTTCACGGACAAGCCGTCGGCCGCCGCCGCGTCGTCGACCCGCGCCTTGAGTGCATCCGGTAGGCGCAGCGTGGTGCGTGAGGTGCTTGCGTCCTCGAGGTCCACGGGTGCGGTTGCCGTGTCCTCCTCGTCAGATTCGGTGCTTGGTGCGGACACGACGAAATCGACGTCGCGCCCGCGCAGTCGCAAGTCGACCGAGCCAGGTGCCAGGTCGCGGGTGATCTCACCAGCGGCCGCCGAGAGTGCGTCAAGGAGCACCATCCGCGTCGCGGCATCAAGACCCGCGGCGAGGCGTTCGGCGGCGGCGCGGGTTTCATCTGTGCCGTGCTCCGCGGCATCCAGCAGCTGTCGCTGCAGGTCGTTTACGTATTGTCCAAGTTCCATGACACCAGCATGACACCACTGTGGTGTCATGTCAAGGTTTTGTGGTGTCATGGTTTGTTGGGATGTTCGAAAGCACGTGAGCTAGGATTTCCACATGATCACGGAGACGAATCGCTTGCTCTTGGACCGCCCGACTGGTGAGGACGCAGCGGGCTTGTACGCCATCTGCAGCGATCCTCGAGTCTGGACCCACTTCCCTAGCCTTCGGCACACCGCCATTGAACAGACGCGCGCGATGCTAGACGGCTGGATCTCCTCCTGGGACCAGGACGGGATGGGTCCGTGGGTTGTCAGGGATCCCAGCACCCAGACAATCATCGGGTACGGCGGCTGCTCCATCTCACGGGGCAGCTTTTGGAATCTGGGATACCGCTTCGCCTTCGACGCACAAGGGCAGGGCTTCGCGACCGAACTCTCACGCGAAGCTCTCAGCCAGGCGAAGCGGAACCGTCCCAGCCTTCCGATCGTGGCGTACTTGCTTGAACACAACACGGCCTCCGCTCGGGTGGCCGAAAAGGTTGGGCTTACATTGGTCCACAGTGGCCCTGATGCCGGCAACCCCGACCGGCAGGCGATTCGCCGAGTCTATGCAGACAGGGCGTTGACCCAAGGCGAATTGGTAGCGGTCATGCGATGAACTGAGCGAGCAGTTGCCGGCGTCGACCACGTCGTGCGCAGCACTGTCAGGGTTGCAACCACTCCAGGACCTGTTGGGCATGGGTGTTGGGAGGGAAGATCGGGTAAAACACGTGCTCGATGATGCCGTCCTTGATCACCAGAGTCAGGCGCGTGTAGAGCCGGTCATGACCTGGCGCGGCAAAGGTCGGAAGCATCAGTGCGCCAGCGAGGGTAAAGGTGGGATCGGACAGCATGGGGAAGGGCAGAGCGAGCCGGTTGACAACCTCGTGTTGATAGTCGGTGGTCTGGCTGGACAAACCAAGAACATTATCCACTCCGGCCTGGCGCAGCACGGTGAAGTGGTCCCGGAAATCGCACGCCTCTGTGGAGCAGCCGCGGGCCCCAGGAATCGCATCCCAGCCATCGGGCAGATCGGTCCCGGGTACGCCTGTCAACGGATACACGTAGACAACTGTTCTGCCGCTGCCCAGTTCGGCGAGATTCACCGTGCCGCCATCGGTGGCCGCAAGTGTCAGCTGCGGCATCGCGAGGCCCGGCAGATGGTCAGCGGCTCCATCATCCACCGGGACGGGAAGATTATCGGGAAGGACCTTGGCATAATCGATCACTGTGGAGAACTCCGTTCTAAAAGTGCCGGACGCGCCTTGGTGCAGTCTTTCGACTAAGTCCTCGCGCCGGGAGGTAAGGGATGCGATGGTCCGCTCCAGCTCTGCAATGCTGTCTCGGTAGGCGGCCAGGGAAGCGGGGCATTCGTCACTGTGCTGATGCCCCGTCCTCAGGCATTCGACAAATGGTGCGGCACGAGCGGGATTGATCCCCAACCCGAACAGCACACGTATTTCACTCACTACCCGCACATCATGGTCAGAGTAGTCGCGATAGCCATTGGGCAGACGGCCCGGCCGGACCAGACCCAACTGCTCGTAGTAGCGCACGGCCTTGATCGAAACCTGGGTCCGCTCAGCCAACTCACCAATACGCATTATTGCCTCCTGGCTCCACGATAAACCTTGCCCTCAGGGGCAGAGTCAACTCCCTGCAGCGTCGTGTGAAGTCGGGGCTACATCCCCGCCACGGAGTAGCTCCTTTTGATGCTTGCCGTCGCGCGCCCCCACGCGCTGGCCTTGACTCGCGCTTGGTGGCGCTCAAAGGACTGTGCGTCCTGGAAGCACTCGGAAACCTCCCAGACCTGAGGATCGCCAGTCGGGTTCACGTCGAAAGAAATGCACCCGGGTTCGGCCCGCGTCAATTGAATATGACGGGGTAGAAATTCAGAAACGACTGCAGTCTCGTCGTCGCCTTGGCAGATCAGCTGTCCAGTCACAATGATGTTGTTCACAAGGAGGAGTCTGCCATGGGTCAGGACGAAGCAGGAACAGGGACGGAGTCCGGCGCATCGTACCTAACGGCTGTCCGGGTGGAAGAGCACCGCCGTGCGCCTGCGCGAGGTGACGAAGCAGCCGCTGCCTTCCACGGCCAGCAGCAGTCCTTAGAAGGGTAGGTTGTTTGCCTGCGTCAAGCCGCCACCGAGATACTGGTTCAGCTTCTGCGCAACAACATTCGTGCCGTCGGCAGTTTGAATGGTGGTGTTGGAACACGATTCACATCGGCCGGTGCCTGCCACGACCTGCTCCCAGACGCCCACAACTTTCTTCCTTGTAAGGGCGCGTGAACAGCTGAAGGTCATCAGTGATTTCACGGAGCCGTAATCACCCGTGCTGAGGTGCTCAGAGATTTCTTCTCCTTGGTCTGCTGCTGGAGCAGTGTTGAACCGCTTGAACGCGGCCTGGCGGAGCAACGAAAGAGCCGATAGTCAGTGTTGTCGGCGCGACGCTGACTATCCGACTGGGCTTCCGGTGACTAGTTGACTCGGGAATATCCCTCGAATACCGTGTGGGCATGGCCCTTTGTGACTGATTGAGGAGAAGACGCAAGTTTTTCTGCGCGTCAGTACTTTTCTCGTCTCAATCTCACATCGGACACAACATGACTCAATCACCCCAAATTTCCTATCAGGCTGTCCTCTCGCGCCCACAGGTGCCGCTAAGGTTCGGCGCCGCATTGGCCGGGCGCTTGGCATATCCCTTGGTGTTCATCCCCCTTTTGCTCGCGATAGAAGCGAGCACCGGATCGTTCGCTGTCGCTGGTGCAGCCGTGGGTGTCTACGGCGCTACCGCGGGTTTCCTGGCTCCGCTCCGGGCCAAGGCGATTGATCGCTACGGCCAACGCCGTACCCTGCCCATCCTGGCTTTTTGTTTCTCGGCACTGCTGGTGGCTACCAGTGCGATCACCGCCACAGCGGGTTCCAGCGCATTGCTATGTGTAGTGATGGCTGGGCTGGTGGGGGCCGTCGCCCCACCCCTGGGCCCCGTGATGCGCGTTCTTTGGAAACAGCTCACCGAGGGGCCGGTGATGCTTAAACGGGCGCTGACGCTCGATGCCGTCATCGAAGAGGTGCTCTATCTCATTGGCCCGGCCGTGGCAGGCCTCCTTGTCACCCTCCTGCCGGCCAGTGCCGTTTTGCTGCTCCCAGCAGTTCTGGTCTCCGCCGGGACTGTCGGCATGATGGCGGCGGGAACTCTGGGCGCGCCGCCGGGCGTCAGCGCCGGCAGGATCCCGCATGCCATCGAAGCGCCTCAAAAGCGCCTCACGTCACGGTCGTTTCTGAGCTTGCTCTCACCTGTTCTCGGGATCGGCGTCGCCCTGGGCGTAATCTATGTGGCAGTGCCAGCGTTTGGTCACGAGCGGGGCAATGTTGCCGCGACGGGCTTGATCCTCGCCGCGTTCGCAGCCGGTAGCGCGTTGGGTGGGATGCTCTACGGCCGCCTTGAGTGGACGCTTTCGCCCCTTGGGCAACTTCCGCTGCTTGCGGCCGGGGTCGCCGTGGGGGCCATCGCGATGGCGGTTGCGCCAGGGGTGATAACTCTGGGAATCCTCGCAGCCGTGACAGGGCTCTTTTTATCGCCGGCAATGATTTCAGCGTATTTCGCGGCCAGTAAATATGGTCCTAGTGCCCAAGCCACGGAGGTCAACACCTGGGTCAACACATCCCAGAACATCGGAGCAGCTGCGGGCTCCGCCCTCGCAGGCATCCTCATTGAAAGGTCCACAACGAGTACCAGCTTCGTATCGGCAGGAGTTGCCGCGCTAGCCCTCATAGTGGCCGGTATGTTCCTGAGCAGACAGATTGGCAGCGGGAAACGGACATCACCCAGACGGTGATGGCGGCCCGGGAGCGATGCGCAGCCTGACGGCGTCACTGTGACGATCGTGCCGTACTCACAGTGTCCTTGGCTCATCCGACGGTGGTCATGACACTCGCCGACGGGCAGGAACTCACCGCGGCCAGCATCGAATCAGCCGTGCAACCCGCGCTCAATGTGCCGGGCTCGATCTCGATCGGCCACTCGAAGGTGACCCCGGCGGCCACCTCCGTGGCAGCGTCACCAGCTGGGCCGAGCCCGCTGCCCAGTGCCAACGGCACGGGCCAGCAAGGATCGGGCCTTGCCGTCACGGGATCCGACACCGGCCTTGGGATCGTTGCGGCGGTACTTTTGCTGCTGCTGGGGGCCTTGACCATCCGCCTGGTGGCTGCCGGCGGTGAAAATGCCGCCGGGACCTGCACTCGCTGGCGGACCGCACTGGCACCTCGTTCGGCTTCGTCACGACGCCCGGCAGCAATCCCGAGGAGCTCGCTACATTGTGGCAAACCTTGCTTTGGTAACCAGGTAGAGCCCGTAGGAAATCAGGCCGACACCGATGAGGGCGAGGAGGTAGAAGCCAAAAGGTTGTTCACGCACGGCCCGCAGCGCGCCATCAAGCCCGGTGGATTCCGCCGGACGGGCCTGAACTGTGGCAACAATGAACAGAAGCCCGACGAGAAAAAGTGCAATCCCCTTCGCAATGTAACCGGCCACACCCAAAAAAATGATGGTTGACTTGCCCGGTCCCGACGCCGGCAGCGACAGCTTCTTCTTGAACGACTGGATGACTCCTCGTACGGCAAAGACAACGCCAGTAATGGCGATGGAAACGCCAATGGCGATCAACAACAACGGCCCCATTGGCGCCTTCAAGATTTCAGCGCTGACGTCGCTGGTGGATTTTCCACTGCTTTTGCCGGTGCCGAGGGCGAAAGTTGCGAACGCAGCAGCCAACGCCAGAAATACGATGCCTTGCCCACCGGCTGAGAGCTTCTTCCCCAGCTTCGGCATGGATTCCAAGCTGCCATATCCGAAAATGACTTCACTCAGCTGCCACAGTGCCAACGCCATGCACGCCGCGCAGCTAATCCAGAGCAGGAGTGCTCCCGCCGGTTGCCCTGACAGTTGGGACATGGCACCGCCCTGGTCGGCCTGTACCGACTTCCCGAATGCCAGCTGGATGGCGATGACGCCAACAAGAATGTGCAAGAGCCCGCTGATAGCGAAACCTGTGCGGGCCGCAACAATGAAGGCCCTCGAATTTGAGGCATCCTGGGTCGCATCTGCGACGTCCTTCAACTCTTTTTTGATGGTCTTGTCCTTAGAACACAGTATGCCGCGCAATGCCTTCGTGGCCTCAACTTCATTTTGCCACCGGGCATCGTTTGCGGATAGGGGTCTGTGAGGTTCTGTAAACTGATCGCACAATCTCTGGTGCATGTCCCGGTAATTTGGCGTGCCGGCGTTACTTGCGCGGTGGCGACCGGCACGGCGGCAGGCGGGTACGCCGTCGTGCGGGTTATCAACAGCGGCCCGCAAGAAATTCGCGATGGTGGCCCCTTGATAGTTGCCCGAGTCCCGGTATGTCCGGCGAAAAGGCGCCCATGCTGGGAGAATGTCAGAACCAATTACCAAGCCTCGGGTCCATCGCTGGGTCTTCTGGCCAGCAGCCTCGATCACCATCATTTTCGCATCGTTTGCCATGTTCGCCCCGGATACCGCCGAGGCACTGTTCGACAGCATCCAAGGCGCCATTGTCGGCTACTTCAACTGATTCTACGTGTTGCTGGCCACCGCCCTGGTGATCTTCTGCCTCTGGCTCGGCTTCGGAACATTCGGCGATATCAAACTAGGCAAGGACGACGACGAACCCGAATTCTCGCTCGGGTCGTAGTTTTCCCTGCTCTTCGCCGCCGGCATGGGCATCGGTCTAGTGTTTTACGGGGTCAGCGAACTCCTCAGCCACTTTGCCACTCCTAAGCCTGGCGTCACGGGCACCCCACCCGAGCTCGCCCAGCACGCCCTCTCGCAGACGTTCCTGCACTGGGGCGTCCACGCCTGGTCGATCTACGTGGTCATCGGCCTGGCCCTGGCCTACGCCATCCACCGACGTGGGCGGACTGTCTCGATCCGCTGGACGCTTGAGCCCCTGATCGGGAAGAGGGTGCAAGGCGGTCTGGGTAACCTCATCGACGTCGTCGCCCTGGTCATCATTGCGGTGATCACTTGCTTCGTGTTGGCCTCAGTGCTGTCGGGCGTGGGCAAGGGCATGAAGTGGCTCTCGAATACCAACCTCATCCTGGCCAGCGTTGTCGTGGTCTTCTTGCTGGTGGTAGGCCCCACCCAGTTCCTGCTGCGAAACTTCGTGCAGTCCACCGGCAACTACCTGCAGGATTTTGTGGGCATGGCCGTCAACGTCAGCGCCTTCTCCGGCGCGGAGGGAGAAGCCTCGCAGTCGACGTGGACCACCTTCTACTGGGGCTGGTGGATTTCCTGGGTCCCCTTCGTGGGCATCTTCATTGCCGGGGTCATCTTGGTGCCCACCATGGTCACGATTTTGTGGTTCAGCGTGTTGGGCGGCACCGCGCTGTATTCTGAGCTTTCCGGCAAGGGCAGTCTGGTGGGCCCGGACGGAACGGTTGACACCTCAGGTGCCCTGTTTGCAACGCTGGCCCAGCTTCCCGCTGGCGGGGTCCTGACCTTCGGGGCGATCATCCTGATCGTGATCTTCTTCGTGACCTCCGCCGACTCTGGCGCCCTGGTCATGGGCATGATCGCCAGTGGCGGAGACGTGGAACCCAAGAACTGGATTCGCATCTTCTTCACCGTGGCCACCTCGGTGCTGGCCAGTGCACTCTTGTTGTCCGGTGGCCTCGATGCCCTGAAACCAGCTGCAATCATCATCGAATTGCCTTTCAGTGTTGTGCTCATCCTGATTTGCTGGTCCACCTACCGGGCATTCTCCCGAGAATCCCGGGCCTACGACAAGGCCAAACGCCTGACCTTCGTCGACCACATCGGGGACTTCTACGGGTTGGAGGTCGAAGACCCGAACCGGGATTCGCCGCTGCTGACCCTTCGTTCGCTCACGGCCCGGTTGCGTGGGCGACTCCCGGCAGAACGTCCTGCGCGCATTGACCCGTTCGGCCACCATGGGCACGACCCGGCAGCCACAAAGTCGTCCCCGGGGGACACGCCTTCCGAACCGGAACCGTAGCCTCGACAAGCAGCGCGGTCTTAGGTGGCGTCAAGGAGCTCAGGGTGTCGTCCTCAAGGCTGGCGCGCTGGTCCGAGTACGTGCCTTCCTTACTCAGCAGCCCAACGATTCCATAGACGGGCTGAGGAACGTAGGACTGTCCAGTGTTTTGGCGATTTGGCGATACCGAAGAGTGGTGTGACGACGGGCTCTGCGGCGAAGAACCCCTTGGATCCCACATGTCTCGGGCTAAAACGGTTGTCTGCGGCGGCCGGAACAACTCGGGGAGGTTTCTTGATCCGCTGGTGTTCCGCGGTCGCGGCTATTCGCTTCCTATCCTCTGATCTTGGGCACGAGCCCCAGCCGGGATCGGTCCCGGCGAGATCAATGAAATCTACATAAGACGGTACAACGAAGAAGTCCAGTAGTTTCCCGGCGCCGAGGATACACTCAGGACCCCGCAGCAATCAGGGATTCCGCTAGCACTCATCACGACTGGCCCGGCAGATGGACAACGGCCCAAAATTCGTTGCCTTGGAATTGAACAATACTTCGACCAAATCATCATCAGTTCAGAGATTGGCGTTGCAAAACCTGACGCTGCCGTCTACAAACTAGCTGCCACGCGCCTTGAGGTCGGGCCGCATGAGCTGACCATGGTCGGCGACTCGCTCAGGGACGATTATCACGGTGCCCGAGACGCAGGGTGTGCTGCGCTCTTGGTTGACCGTCGTCGAGGCGCCACTGACCCGTCTGTAGCGACTATCTACGAACTGAGCCAGGTCCAGCAGCTGACCGGTTGGGCCAACTGAGGCGACAAGGCGTCAGCACCGCCCGAGGAGTCACGGGCAAAGACACATCCGCGTAGCTCGCTAGGGGCTCCCGAGTTTGAGGCCGTGTGGCGGGAATCTTTGCCCGCTGGTATGAACCGATAAGGTGGTTCACCTGCGAGGTGCCCGCTCATGTGTCGAGAGAATGCGGTGTCGAAACGACATATGCCGTGATTCAGAGACGCCCTTAGGCTTTGGGCGCCCGTACAGGCCAGGTCCTCATGAGATGTCGAGGCTGACACGTTGTAAAGGACTATTGGATGTCTTACGATCTTTCGGTTTATGCCACTGCGCCCTTGGGCCTTGACGAGTTGTTGGCGTTGGTGCGCAGCACCGCCGGGCTCGACGTCGAGGGCGACCCTGCCAGCGATGCTGACTCGTTGATGGTGGTCCGCGGAGCACGCCGCGCCTACTGCTTCACGATTGACGGCCCGTTCGGGGTGGAACCTGAGGACGTTCCGGAGGACGTGACAGCCTCCATCATCGGAGCCAAGATGGTGTATCAGGTGCTGGTCGAGGGCAGTGAGGAGGTGTCGATTCCGCATGCCGTGAAGTTTGCCCGGAAACTAGCCAAGGCCACATCTGGTGCTTTTCTCGATGAGCAGAGCGGGGATGTCTGGCCCAAGGCCAAGGGCAGCCGCGTGGCCCGGCCCGGCGAAGCGGGGCGGGCGACCGAGTTGGTGACAGTCAACTTTTACACACTCACGGACGATCTGCCCGAAGATCTGCCCGACAGCTACATTTCTTTAGCCCGAAAATATTTGCCCGAGGCTCTGCCCCGACGATTTGGAACCTACGAGCCTCATCAAGGCAAGTTGGAGCGGGATGGCGACCAGGCATTCACGGACGTGTGGCGGGAAGGCCAGAGCGGCATTCTATTCTTCACGTGCGAGTACCCCATCGCCTGGGGATCGATGGATGGTCCCCAGCGCGACAAGCCTGTCGGACAAACAACCTTCTATCTGGACGGGGCCGCCCTGTCCGATCCAGGGTGGCTGGATGCACTTCGAAGGTTCTTCGTCGCTTTCGCACTGAAGTCTAAGAGTTTCTTTGCTTCGGTGGAGGTGCTCCGGAATTACGAGTGGGTTTCTCGAACCTACGAACGGCTGTCCGGCGCCGAGGACGATATTTGGCCGATCCATGTTGGCGAATGGAAGGGGTTCGTTCCGTACCCGCAGTCCTGGACGTGGTTCGGTCCGGACCTTATCGATACAGTGTCCCCATACCTGACCGGGCACCGCGAAATGTACGGTGACCACCTGTTCCATGTCCTGGCGGAGAAGCCCGTGGACAGGGGCCAGCTCGCAGCCCTGCTCCCTGGCCCGTCCCAGCCGTGGATCCCGCCCGAACTCGCAACCCCGTACACGTCCTGATCCACAGCAGTTCATTCGAGAAAGCAAGGAACCCACCAATGGCACTTTTCAGCAGGAAATCCAAGGAACTCGATGCGACCTTCCCGCAGCTGACGCTGCAGCAGGGCGTGAAAATGCGTCAAGTCTGTTCCGACGTCCTCACCGGCATGGGTCACGGCGTCGAGGTCGCCGAGGATCACGTCATGCTCTCCGACGGGCGCATGTTTGGCCTGGAAACGGTGGCCCGGACCCTGCCCAACGCCCCCGAGCGGGAATGGCAGCCCATGCTCGAGGACTACTTCGCACGGATGACCGCCAAGTCGAGCCGGTCCGTTCTCGATGCGATGCCCGCGGACGAGTTGCTGGCCCGGACCCGGGCCAAGATCATCGATCCGGCCATGATCACCGAGGAGGAAGGTGAACGCCACTACAAGTACACCCAATGGGTTGGCTTGCTTCCCCTCGTGATGGCCTACGACGGGGAGGAAACCGTCAACTACCTCAGGGACGACCACGTGGAACGCGTAGGCGAGGACCGTGCCTGGGATGCTGCCCAGACCAACTTGCTCGCCGAGGGAACCGGAACACCCCAGCAGGCAACTGACGGCGACGGTGGCTCCTTCCTGGGCATCATGTCCGAGTCCATCTTCCAGTCGACCTGGCTGGCCTTCCCCGCCGAACTCCTCAAGGCCCTCAACCTGACGGCCGGACCCCTGGGGATCTTCATGACCGTCCCGTCCGCATCGGCACTGAACCTGCACATCATCAGTGATGAAACGAACCTGGCGGATTTGATCTTCATGACCCGGGTCACCCGTTCCCAGTATGACGACATGGCCCACCCGCTCAGCCCGCATGTGTACTGGTGGAACGGTGGACCGGTCCAGCCCATCACCAGTGTCGTGGACGGCGAACTGGCCATGACGCTCCCCGACGAACTAGAACACCTCGCCAGCCGCTAGACGTGCTGGCGCAAGTTACTCTTCCCTCCCAGGGGTAACGACCACCACAGGCAGACGCCCGCTGGCATCAGCCGAAATGACCTTCTCGTTGCTCGGATCGCCCAACTCCAGGAAATTGGGGCCTATCGCGTCATTGGCGACCGTCCCCGGCATCCTTCGTGGTGCCGGGGACGGCTTGTCCCGCCCACGCCAGAGCCGATGAGGGCAAAAGTGCCATGCCTTGGAGTGTCGACGGCGAGCGAGAATCCGCCTCTGCTGCGCCCTCGATCGTCTTCGGCGCCAGCAGTGGCAGCCCCGGCACACGGTGGTATTCGGTCAGCCGGAGACGGCCAAACTAGCTAAATCCAGAGTCTTTACAAGCAGAAAGATAATTTGTTAGTATGTCAGGACAAACTAACAAAGGAAATCGCGATGCCACTGGTTCGAATCGATATAAACGAGGGCCGCACTCCGGAGGCGCTGCGCCAGCTCAGTCAGCGCATCCATGACGCAATACTCGCGGAGTACCGAATCCCGGAGCGCGACTATTTCCACATCGTCACCGAACATGCCCTAGGTCAGATCGTCGCCCAGGACGCCGGCCTTGGCTTCGAGCGGTCCTCGGATCTCGTCATGATCCAGATCTTCACCCAGGGTGGCCGCACTCAATCGGCGAAGCAGTCACTTTTTGCTGCGGTTGCGCGCCAGCTTGCCGAGATCGGAGTGGCGGGGGAGGACGTGTTTATCGGGTACGTGGAAAACACTGCCGACGACTGGTCCTTCGGGTTTGGTCGAACCCAGTACGTGACGGGCGAGCTGGCTGTCCCCGGCAAATAGCCACACCGCTCCACTGTAGGGTCGCTTTTCCGAGAGAATCAGCGGCACCGCATGAGAAGTTGTAAACATGTCAGTACAAACCTTTGACAGGACATGAAATCTGGTGCACAGTAGTGGATATGATCCAACTCACTTAGGGTCTGTCAGTACCGGAGTTCTAACTGCGTAGAGGCAACGAGTTCACGAGAGAAAGGTCCACGATCACCGTGACCCACGAACTGCTTACGATCGGGCGCATCAGCGTAGATATCTACCCGAACGACATTGGGGTTGATCTGGAGGACGTCACGTCCTTTGGCAAGTACCTTGGTGGATCCCCGTCCAATGTTGCCGTTGCCGCTGCACGTCACGGCCGTCGAGCGGCGATCATCACCCGGACCGGTGATGATCCGTTCGGCAACTACCTGCACCGTGAACTGCGAAAGTTCAATGTGGACGACAGCTTTGTCACTGCCGTCAAAGAGTGGCCCACACCCGTCACCTTCTGCGCCATCAAACCGCCGGACGACTTCCCACTGTATTTCTACCGCTTTCCCACGGCGCCGGACCTGCAGATCAAGGCAACAGAACTAGATCTGGCCGCCATCAAGGACGCGACAATCTTCTGGTCAACGGTGACGGGGCTCTGCCAGGAGCCCAGCCGTGAAGCCCACGTCACGGCTCACGAATCCCGCCCACGCGCCGAGCTCAAGGCCGGGCAACACACCATCCTGGACCTCGACTACCGGCCCATGTTCTGGGCTTCCGAGGACGAGGCCCGCGCCCAGATCGCCAAGATTCTGCCGCACGTCACTGTCGCGATTGGCAATGACAAGGAGTGCGCCGTCGCGGTGGGCGAGGGCACGCCGGACGAACAAGCCGACCGTTTGCTAGAGGCCGGCGTGGAAATCGCCGTCGTCAAGCTCGGCCCGGACGGGGTCATGGCAAAGAGCCGCACCGAGCGGGTTGTTTCCGCGCCGGTGCCTGTGGAGACAGTCAACGGCCTGGGTGCTGGTGACTCCTTCGGTGGAGCCTTCTGCCACGGCCTCCTCTCCGGCTGGCCATTGAGCCAAGTCCTGGACTTCGCAAACGCCGCCGGCGCCATCGTTGCCTCACGGCTCTCCTGCGCCGACGCCATGCCCACACCGCAGGAAGTTACCTCGTTGCTCGCCGAACGTGGGCGCCTAGTCTCCGGCAACGTCTCCTCACCAGCCTTTGCCCCAGAGGGAGCAGCACAGTGACATTCAATGACGATCCCCGCCGATACGAGCACCTGAGCATCATCCGCTTGGAAGACCCGGACGCCGTCGCCCGCGCCGCAAAGTCCCGCCGGCGCCACCCTGGCCCGAATCACGGCAAGCAGAACTTCATCGTGGCCGCCGATCACGCGGCGCGTGGCGCCTTAGCCGTCGGAGCCGATCCCACGGCCATGGCGGACCGCCGCCAGTTGCTGGACCGCCTGCAGATTGCGTTGGCCAACCCCGAGGTAGACGGCGTGCTGGCCTCACCGGACATCATGGACGACCTGCTGCTCCTAGGCGCCCTCGACGGCAAACTGCTGTTCGGCTCGATGAACCGCGGCGGCCTCGCCGGACTGGTCAATGAATTCGATGACCGCTTCACCGGCCATACGGCCGCTGCGCTGGCTGCGCTCGGGGCTGATGGCGGCAAGATGCTCACCCGCATCTGTCTGGGCGATCCTGACACCGTTTCCCTGCTGGAGGCCACCGCCAAGGCCATCGATTCCCTCGCCGAGCGCAAGCTCATCGCCATGGTGGAGCCGTTCCTGTCCATCCGGGAAAACGGCAAAATCCGCAACGATCTCTCCACCGACGCCGTGATCAAGTCCGTGGCCATCGCCGAAGGCCTGGGTTCCACCAGCGCCTACACATGGATGAAGCTGCCCGTGGTCGCCGACATGGAGCGCGTCATGGCCGCCACCACCATGCCCACAGTGCTGCTCGGCGGTGACCCGACCGGCACCCAGGACGACGTTTTTGCGAGCTGGCAGGCCGCCCTGGCGCTTCCCGGCGTTCAGGGCCTGACAGTGGGCCGCACCCTCCTTTACCCACGGGACGGCGATGTCGCCGGTGCCGTGGCCACGGCTGCCTCGTTCCTGAAGAAGGCGCCATCGAACCGCACCCTCATGCAAGCATCGGAGTAACCCATGGCTACGCGCAGAATGACCGTCGCCCAGGCTGTGGTCGAGTACCTATCCAAGCAGTACACGGTGGACAGCATCGGCGATCTCGAGTACCGCGAACGCCTGATCCCGGGCACCTTTGGCATCTTCGGCCACGGAAACGTCGCCGGCGTCGGCCAGGCCCTCAAGCAGTACCAGACCGCGGACCCCAACATCATGCCCTATTACCAGGGCCGCAACGAACAAGCACAGGTGCACCAGGCAGTCGGCTATGCCCGGCACACCCGTCGCCGTCAGACCTTCGCCATCAGCACCTCGATCGGTCCGGGCTCAACGAACTTACTCACCGGCGCAGCCCTGGCCACCACCAACCGGTTGCCGGTGCTACTACTGCCCAGCGACACCTTCGCCACCCGGGTGGCAGATCCCGTGCTGCAGCAGTTGGAACGCCCGGACGCCTACGACATCACCGTCAACGACGCGTTCCGCCCGCTCTCACGCTTCTTTGACCGGGTCTCCCGCCCGGAACAACTGTTCTCCGCGTTCCATCACGGACTCCGCGTGCTGACTGACCCGGCCGACACAGGTGCCGTCACCATCTCGCTACCCCAGGACGTCCAGGCCGAGGCCTTCGATGTCCCGGAGGAGTTCCTGGCCGAACGTGAATGGCGGATCCGCCGTCCCGACGCAGACGATCAGGACATCCGCCGCGCCGCCGAGGCCATCCGCGTGGCCAAACGACCACTGATCATCGCCGGCGGCGGCGTTCTCTACGCCTACGCCAACGACGAACTGGCCAGATTCGTGGAGTTGACGGGCATCCCGGTGGGCAACACCCAGGCCGGCGTCGGCGTCCTGCCATGGGACCACCCGGGCGCCTTGGGGGCCATCGGCTCCACCGGCACGACGGCGGCCAACACCATGGCCGCCGAGGCGGACCTCATCATCGGCATCGGCACCCGCTACGAGGACTTCACCACCGCGTCCCGGACCGCGTTCCAGAATCCCGGCGTGAAGTTCATCAACATCAACGTCGCACCGATCGATGCCTACAAGCACGGCACAGCACTACCGATCGTTGCCGACGCCCGCAAGGCGCTGGTCAAGCTCAACAAGGCCCTAGGCGGCTACCGGGTCGGTGCGGATCTGGAACACGCCATCGCGGCCGAGAAAGCGCGCTGGAACGCCACGGTGGATGAAGCATTCGACACCCGTTTCACGCCGTTGCCGGCCCAAAACGAAATCATCGGCGCCACCAACCGCGCCATGGACGCCGCGGATGTTGTCATCTGTGCCGCAGGCTCCTTGCCGGGTGACCTGCACAAGATGTGGCGCATCCGCGACGCCTTCGGCTACCACGTGGAATACGCATACTCGTGCATGGGTTATGAGATCCCCGGCGGTCTTGGTGTCAAACGGGCCGCACTGGCGGAGGCGGCAGCAGGCGGTGCGCAGCGCGACGTGGTGGTCATGGTGGGGGACGGCTCCTACCTGATGATGCACACCGAACTGGTCACCGCCGTCGCCGAGAGAATCAAACTGATAGTGGTTCTGGTCCAGAACCACGGCTACGCCTCCATCGGCTCGCTATCGGAGTCGTTGGGATCCCAGCGCTTCGGTACCCAGTACCGTGCACTGGATGAGGAAAACCACAGCTTCGACGACGGGGAGACGTTGCCGGTGGATCTGGCCTTGAACGCCGAAAGCCTCGGTGTCAGGGTGATCCGGATCGAACCGGGGGAGAAGGCGATCGCCGATCTGGAACAGGCCATCGGCGACGCCAAGGCTGCTCCGGAAAGGGGCGGACCGATAGTGATCCACATCGAATCCGATCCACTGCTGGATGCCCCCGGTTCCGAGTCCTGGTGGGATGTTCCGGTGTCCCAAGTATCGGAGCTCGAATCCACCCAGCAAGCCTTCAAGAGCTACACGACCAACAAGACCCGCCAGCGCACGCTGCTCGGCTGAAGCAGGAGAGTTCACCATGACTAATACCATCAACCATTTCATCAACGGTGCCGAAACGTCAGGCACCGGCGGCGCAACCCAACCCGTTTACAACCCTGCCACCGGTGCAGTCTCGGCCCAGCTGAGCCTGGCCAGCCGCGCCGATCTGGACACTGCTGTTGCTGCCGCGAAGGCCGCCAGTTTGATCTGGGGCGACTATTCCCTGGCCAAGCGCACCGCTGTCTTGTTCAAGTTCCGCGAACTGGTCGCCGCCCACGTGGATGAGCTGGCCGCCCTGGTCACCGCCGAGCACGGCAAGGTCCTTTCCGACGCCGCCGGTGAGATTGGCCGCGGCCTGGAAGTTATCGAGTTTGCCTGCGGCATCAACCAGCTCCTCAAGGGCGCCTACTCCGACCAAGTCTCCACGGGCATTGACGTCTTCTCCTTCCGCCAGCCCGTGGGCGTGGTGGCAGGTATCACGCCGTTTAACTTCCCCGTCATGGTGCCGTTGTGGATGTGCCCCATCGCCATTGCCGCTGGCAACGCTTTCATCCTCAAACCCTCCGAGCGCGACCCCTCCGCCCCGATGCTCCTGGCCAAGCTCTGGAAGGCTGCAGGCCTGCCCGACGGCGTATTCCAGGTCCTGCACGGAGGCAAGGAAACTGTGGAAGGGTTGTTGACCCACCCGGACGTGGACGCGATCTCCTTTGTCGGCTCCACCCCGATCGCCAAGTACGTCCACGAGACGGCCACGTCGCACGGCAAGCGGGTCCAGGCCCTGGGCGGGGCAAAGAACCACGCCATCATCTTGCCCGATGCGGACATGGACAATGCGGCCGATCACCTGTCTGCCGCCGCATTCGGATCCGCGGGGGAGCGCTGCATGGCGATCTCCGTGGCAGTGGCCGTCGGTGCTGCCGCGGACACTCTGCTGGCGAAAGTGCGCGAGCGCACGGAGGCCATTAAGGTTGCCGAGGGCACCGAGCCGGACGCCGATATGGGCCCTGTCATCACCGCCGCGGCCAAGGCGCGCGTGCTGAAGATCGTGGGGGAAGCGGCCGACGCCGGTGCCACCTTGGTCGTGGACGGCCGGGACTACACCGTGCCCGGCAAGGAGGGCGGCTACTGGGTGGGACCAACCCTTCTGGACGGCGTGTCTGCGGACATGACCGCCTACACCGAGGAAATATTCGGCCCTGTCCTGGCCGTCATGCGGGTGGAGACCGTGGAGGAGGGCATTGCCCTGATCAACTCCAACCCCTACGGAAACGGCACAGCCATCTTCACCTCCTCCGGCGCCAACGCCCGCAAATTCCAGCGTGGCGTGCACGTTGGCATGATCGGCATCAACGTCCCCGTCCCCGTGCCGGTGGCCTACCACTCCTTCGGCGGTTGGAAGAATTCCCTCTTCGGTGACAAGCACATCTATGGCGAGGAAGGCGTGGCGTTCTACACCCGCGCCAAGGTTGTCACCTCGCGGTGGCCCGAACCGTCCCACAAGTCCGACGCCAGCTACAGCTTCCCCTCCAACTAAGTCAATTTTCCATGACTGAGCTCATGCTGATCACCGGCACGGTGTTCACCGCCTTTCACCGCGGCGAAGCTCAGTGGGAGGAAGCGTGGGAACCGGCAGCGGATGGAACTGTGTGCGGGCCACAACAGGTTGGGGGAGGTCCTGCTCAAGGGCTTCGGTCCCAAACAGCAGTTCCATTCCGACGCCGACTCTCTTGCGGTTCCCGTACCGCAGTCAGCTGATACACAACTGCAAAACTGCCAATCATGAAGGACAGAACAATGACTGAATCACTGCGCGTCGCCGTCATCGGTGCAGGCCGCATGGGCGTTGACCACATTCAACGACTCAACGAACGCATCCACGGCGCCGAAGTCGCCGCCGTCGTCGATATTGACCTGGCCCGGGCGCAGGCTGCCATCGCAGGCATCCCAGGCGCCGTGGCGCTGGGAGATGCTGAGCAGGCGCTCAACCACGGCGACGTCAATGCCATACTGATCGCCACCCCGGGCTTTTTGCACGAGGACATCCTGCTCAAGGCACTTGCCAAGGACATCCCCATCCTGTGCGAAAAGCCGCTGACTCCGGATGCGGCAACAGCCTGGAAGATTGTCCAGGCCGAGGTAGAACTGGGACGCAAGCGCGTCCAGGTCGGGTTTATGCGCCGGTTCGACGCCGAATACGCGGCGCTGGGCACCATGATCCGCGACCGTGACCTCGGCGAACTGCTCATGCTCCACCACCAGCACCGCAACCCGACCACGCCGCCGGGCTTCACCAACGAAATGCTCATCAACGACTCCGTGGTCCACGAGTTCGACGCCGTCCGCTTCTTCACTGGCGAGGAAATCACCAGCGTCCAGGTGCGTCTGGGCAAGGCCACGCGCAATGCCGCCAACGGCCAGCACGATCCCCAGCATGTACTGATCGAGACGGAGTCGGGGGTGCTGGCCGACGTCGAGATCTTCGTCAACGCTAGATTCGGCTACGAGGTGGCCACCCAGGCGACCTTCGAGGACGGCATTGTGAACATCGGCGGCGACGCTGGCCCCTACACCCGCAGTGCTGGTCGCTGGGGCGGAAAGGTCACCCCGGGCTTTGAAGAACGCTTCGCCGTGGCGTACGACGTGGAGATCCAGGCCTGGGTCGACGCCGCAGTCCGGGGTGAAATCGGTGGTCCCACCACCTGGGATGGCTACGCCACCGCAGCTTGTTGCGAGGCCGGTGTTGCGGCGCAGAAGAGCGGCCAGAAAACTGCCGTAGTGCTCAACGCCAAGCCTGCGCTTTACAACTAAGGCAATCGAAGGGGCGAGGGGACGCGATTGCGTCCCCTCCCTCGTTTGCCCGGGAGGTATCCCGGGGCCAGATGAACGCCATCATGAAGTACGTCTCAAGCGTCCACTGGCGGCTGACCTCTTCAACCACCTAAGGAACCATGACGAATTCACCCCTTCTAGAGACCGCGGCTCCGGCCCCACGCACCGCGGCGAACCCCAAGAAATTCATGCGTCGCGTGGCGTTGTTTTCCACCTTTGGCGGACTGTTGTTCGGCTACGACACCGGAGTCATCAACGGCGCTCTGCCGTTCATGCAGCGCGACCTTGGCCTGACCCCGGTCACCGAGGGCCTGGTTACCTCCACCCTGCTACTGGGGGCCGCGTTTGGCGCAATCATGGCCGGGCGGCTGTCCGACCGCTTCGGCCGACGCAAGACCATCATGGGTCTGGCCATCATCTTCACTGTGGCCACTATCGGCTGTTCGCTGGCCCCTTCTACCGCGCTGCTGGTGCTCGCGCGCACCGTCTTGGGGCTCGCCGTCGGCGGTGCCTCGGTGATTGTGCCGGTGTACCTGGCCGAGATGTCCCCGGCCGCCCAGCGCGGGCGGATCGTGACCCAAAACGAGCTCATGATTGTGACCGGGCAGTTCCTGGCGTTCACGTTCAACGCGCTGCTGGGTAGCCTGTTCCCCGACTCCGGCCACATCTGGCGGTACATGCTGGTCATCGCCACGCTGCCGGCCGTCATCTTGTGGTTTGGCATGCTGGTCCTGCCGGAAAGTCCCCGCTGGCTGGCCGCCGGTGGGCGATTCGAGGAGGTCTTGGACGTACTCCGCAGGGTGCGCGCGCCGGCGGAGGTGAACGCCGAATTTGAGGAGGTCCGCGACGCCGCCCGCGAGGACTACAAAGCCAAGTTGGGCACGGTGAGGGACTTGGCCGTGCCGTGGATCCGGCGGATCTTCATCGTCGGTCTGGGCATGGCTGTCATCAATCAAATCAGCGGCATCAACGCCATCATGTACTACGGCACCACTATCCTTTCCTCCTCCGGCTTCGGGGACAGGGGCGCACTCATCGCCAACGTCCTCAACGGCGTCGTCTCCGTGCTGGCCGTCATCGCCGGCATGTACTTTATGACCCGGCTGCCGCGAAAGTTCATGCTGGTCACGGGGCTGACCGGGACGGCATCGTCGCTCTTTTCCCTCGCCATCGTCTCCCTGGTGGTGCCCGAGGGTTTGCTGCGCGGCTACCTGGTGCTGCTGTGCATGGTGACCTTCCTGGCGTTCATGCAAGGATTCATCGGCTGCGTCACCTGGCTGACCATGGCGGAGATCTTCCCGCTGCACGTGCGCGGGGTGGGCATGGGCATCTGCGTGTTCGTGCTGTGGATCGTGAACTTCCTGGTCGGTTTCTTCTTCCCGCAGCTTGTGGCCGGGATCGGCGTCTCCGCGACGTTCTTCATCTTCGTGGCGCTACAAATCGGCGCCATCGTCTGGGTCAAGCGGGTGGTCCCGGAAACCAAGGGCAAGAGCCTTGAGGAGTTGGAACGCCACTTCAAGGAAGCGGTGCGGACCAAGGCACCCGGCCAGGCCGGTTGAGTCAAGGTGTTTCTCGAGACGTCCCGCCTCGCCGGAGAACTTCTTCTATCCGGTGAGCCCCAGCTGCCGAACAACGGCTGGCCGCAAGGCCAGCCGTTCATGGCTGCTGGGGTGCACCGGCAACTTGTTTTACGCGGTGCCGTGGCTGCCGAACGGTAGCCTGGGGTCCAGTTCCTGGCCCTCCCAGGTTTGGCGGATCCAGCCGTGATGGGGGTCGTCACTGATGAGCCATTCCCGGACACGGCCGGGCCCGGCCATGATGTTCAGGTAGTACAAGTCGTAGCCGGGCGCGGCCATCGCCGGCCCGTGCCAGCCATAGGGGACCAGAACGACGTCGCCGGTGCGCACCTCGGCGGCGACGTCGATCGGCCGCTCATCCGAGGCGTACACGCGCTGGTACCCGATGGCGTTCGCAGCCGATTCGGGTCGGCCTGTGATGCCGTCTCCGGCGGCCAGCTGTGTTTCGAAGTAGTAGATTTCCTCAAGGCTGGTTTCGCCGTCCTTTTCCTCGTCGTGCTTGTGAGGAGGATAGGAGGACCAGTTGCCGGCCGGGGTGATGACTTCACAGACAATGAAGCGGTCGGCTTCCAATGCCGCGGGTGTGCCGAAGTTATGCACCTGCCGGGAACAAATCCCGGCCCCGCGCAGTTCCACGGGGGTCTCGGCGGCGGTGATGAGCCGCGTGGGGTATGAGGCTTTGGCCGGAGCCGTTGCAATGGCGACCCTCCCGCCGTCGTCGGAGCGGATGGTCAGCGCCTTCCCGACGCCGGAATACAGCACATCGCTGGGGCCGGTGAAAACGGAGCTCCGCCCGGACAGGACATGGTCCGTTCCGTCTACGGAAACCGTGAAGGAACCGTTGAGCGGCACCACTATCCGTTCCTCGGCGGCAGCGGAAAGTTCGACGGCGGCCCCGACCGCGATAGTGGCCACCTTGAGTCCGGTATGCGCCCAGCCATCCACCGCAAGGGTGGAGTCGACAGTTCCCAATGAAACGTCCCAGCTACCTTCGGCAGCTGTTCCCAACGGATATACCCAATTCGCCATGGATGGCCTTCCTTGCTTGTGGTGTCCAGCTGTTTAGCGCTGGACCAACGTCATTTCAAAACTGTAGGAATCAGCCCGGTACACGTGGTGGCCAGTCTCCACCATCCGCCCGGTGTCATCGACGGCTGTGCGCTCCATGGTCACCAGGGCGGAGCCGACGTCGGCCTCGAGCAGGGGGGCCTGGTAGTCGTTGGCCACCATGGCGCCGATCCGCTGGGAGGCAAGCCGGAAGTTGACGCCACCGTTGCGCAGGATTCCATAGAGACCTTGGGCGCCCAACAGGGCCTCATCAATGGCGGTGATGTCATCCCTGACCCAGTTCTCCATCAAGGCCAGGGGTTTGCCGCCGGCTTTGCGCAGCCTTGTGAAGTGGTAGACCTTGGCGCCTGCCGGCAGGTGAAGTGCGGCCTGTGTTGCGGCATCGGCTTCAATGTGGGAGAAACTGAGCACCTCGGTGGTGGGTTTGCTCCCATTGTTGCTGAGGTCGTCATAGAGACTGGACAGTTCCAAGGGCCGGCGAACCTGGCTGGAGACCACCTGGGTTCCGACGCCGCGTTTGCGGACCAGCAGGCCGGAACGCACGAGTTCATCCATGGCTTTGCGCATGGTGGGCCTGGACAGATTGAGCTGGGCGGCAAGATCTATTTCGTTATCCAGACGGCTGCCGGGTTCCAGCACTCCGGCGTGGATTGCGGCCTCAATACCTTGGACTACCTGGTGGTAGAGGGGCACAGGGGAGGAACGATCGACACTGAGATTTAATTGGTTCGCCATGGAGCTCTCCCTTGTGCGCCGAAGGAGACCCGGTGAATGGTGGGCCGCCTGCATGTCAGCCGCATGTTCGCTTGATAGGACATACTGCCTTACTTAATGATGATAGCAGCATCAAAACGATGGTCAAAGGTGCTTGTTGCGGCGGGCGTGTGCGTCCATGGGTGCGCCAATCCGGTTGCTCAACAAAGAGTATTACGTAAAAACATCCTAATGTCAGGACAAACTATTGACAAAGTGTGAGGTCAGTCACCATGATGTTACTTAGGGGTTGCAAGTTCCGCGCATCGAGGCCGGGACGCTTCCCGCAATCAAAGGAGATTAGTTGTGAATAGATTCTCTTGGCGCAAGGCAGTTCTTGCGGCCGCTGTGGTGCCCCTCTTGGCGCTGAGCGCCTGCTCCAGTACAGGCGGCAGGCCGGCAGACACCGGAGGAGGCGAAGGTGGCGGGCAGGCGGTAAGCACCCCGCGGCTGAAGATCGCCCTGATTACTCACGCGGCCGCCGGAGACACCTTCTGGGACATCGTGCGCAAGGGTGCCGAGGAAGCGTCGGCCAAGGACAACGTTGAACTGCTGTACACCTCCGACCCGGAGGGTGGCCGCCAGGCCCAGTTGATCGAGCAGGCCGTGGATCAGAAGGTCGACGGAATCGCCGTCACACTGGCCAAGCCGGACGCGCTGAAGGCAGCCCTGAAAAAGGCCACGGACGCGGGAATACCCGTCGTCAGCCTGAACGCCGGTGGAGATGTCTTCGCGCAGCTGGGCGCCTTCACCCACTTTGGTTCCAACGAGAAGATTGCCGGCGAGGCCGTGGGCGACAAAATCAACGCCGAGAGCCTCAAGCATCCGATCTGCGTCATCCATGAACAAGGAAATGTCAGCCTTGAGGCCCGCTGTGCCGGTGTCAAGGAGAAGGTGCCAGCAACGGAAATCCTGTACGTAGTCGGCACCGACATGACTCAGGTCTCCTCCACAGTGACGGCCAAGCTGCAGGCCTCCCCGGAGGCCGACGTCGTAATCGGTCTCGGCGCCCCTTTCACGCTGACGATCCTCAAAGCCGTTGACTCGACCCAGAGCAAAGCCAAGGTCGCCTCCTTCGACATGAACGAGGAGTTGGCTCAGAAGATCGTGGACGGCACCATCCTCTTCACCGTGGACCAGCAGCCCTGGCAGCAGGGTTATGGCTCGATCGATGCCCTCTGGCAGTTCAAACGAGGCGGATTCAAGATCGGTGGCGGGCAACCCGTACTGACCGGTCCGAGCATCGTCGATGAGGCCGCTGCAACCGACGTCCTCAAATTCGCCCAGCAGGGCATTCGCTAAAAAGCTTCCAGCCTGCCCCCGGCACTCCCGGGAGCAGACACACAAGGAGAATGATCATGACCCAAACATTGGCCAAACCGCCGACCCTTGATGAACGGGTGGGAATTCGAAATCCGCTCCAAAAACTCATGGGACGCCCCGAAGTCGGTGCGCTCGTGGGAGCCATTGTGCTCTTCATCTTTTTCGCGCTCGTCTCACCGACCTTCACCCAGCCGAACGCCATCTCCACAGTCCTCTACGGCAGCTCAACCATCGGCATCATGGCTGTGGGTGTTTCACTGCTGATGATCGGCGGCGAATTTGACCTGTCCACGGGTGTTGCTGTCATCAGCTCGGCCCTCACGGCGTCGCTCTTTAGCTGGTACTTCAGTTCCAATGTCTGGGTCGGGGTCGGACTGGCCCTGGTGGTGTCGGTGTCCATCGGCTTCATCAACGGCTGGATACTGATCAAGACCAAGCTGCCCAGCTTCGTGGTGACACTGGCAACCTTCCTGATGCTCACAGGTCTCAACCTTGGGCTGACCCGCCTCATTGGTGGTTCGGTGTCCTCACCGTCCATCTCCACCATGGACGGTTTCTCTTCCGCCCGGGCCATTTTCGCCTCCTCCATCATGATCGGCGGAGTTGAGGTCAAGAACACGATCTTCATCTGGCTCATCCTGGTCGCGGTTGCCTCCTGGATCCTGCTGCGCACCAAAGTTGGCAACTGGATCTTCGCTGTTGGTGGCGACGCCGCTGCTGCCCGTGCCGTCGGCGTTCCCGTCACCAAGACCAAAATCGGACTCTTCATGGCCGTGGGCTTCTGCGGCTGGATCCTGGGCATGCACAACCTGTTCGCCTTTGACACGGTGCAATCAGGTGAGGGAATCGGCAACGAATTCCTCTACATCATTGCCGCAGTGATCGGTGGCTGCCTGCTGACGGGTGGTTACGGTTCTGCCGTGGGCGGGGCCATCGGTGCCTTCATCTTCGGCATGGCCAACAAGGGCATCATCTACGCACAGTGGAATCCGGACTGGTTCAAGTTCTTCCTGGGCCTGATGCTGCTGCTCGCCACCATCGTCAACCTGATCGTCAAGCGCCGAGCAGAACTCAAGTAAGGGGCCATGACCATGAATACCAAACGGATTGAGCAGCAGACTCTGCTCCAGAATGAGCAGGACCCACTGACTCACACCCCTGTTCACTTGCTCTCCCTGGAGAAGGTGGGCAAGCACTACGGCAATATCATTGCGCTCAGCGATGTGACCTTGGCCGTGGACAATGGCCGGGTCACCTGCGTTCTGGGCGACAACGGCGCCGGTAAGTCGACACTGATCAAGATCATTGCGGGCCTGCACCAGCATGACGAGGGGACGTTCAAAATCCTGGGCGAGGAGCGGAAACTCGACAGCCCCCGCGATGCGCTGGATTCTGGCATTGCCACGGTGTATCAGGACCTGGCAGTCGTCCCCTTGATGCCGATCTGGCGCAACTTCTTCCTGGGCTCCGAGCTCACCACCGGGTGGGGCCCGTTCAAGCGCATGGACGTCCAGCGGATGAAGGACATTACCCTGAGTGAGCTCGCCGAGATGGGCATCGACCTGCGCGATGTTGAACAACCCATCGGCCAGCTTTCCGGCGGCGAGCGCCAGTGCGTCGCGATCGCCCGGGCTGTCCACTTCGGGGCCAAGGTGCTCATCCTTGATGAGCCGACGGCGGCCCTGGGCGTGAAGCAGTCCGGTGTGGTGTTGCGCTATATCCTCCAGGCACGGGACCGTGGCCTGGGCGTCGTCTTTATCACGCACAACCCGCACCATGCCTTCCCCGTGGGCGACAGGTTCCTGCTGCTCAAACGAGGCAAGTCAATCGGCTACTACGAGAAGAAGGATGTGACGCTCGAGGAACTGACGGCCCAGATGGCTGGCGGTGCCGAACTGGCAGAACTGGCCCATGAGCTTGCGGAGTTGGGCGGCCATGGTGAGGTTGTCAAGGAGGTACAGGCCGAGTTGGCCGGGCCCACCAGCCATCAGCCCGGCTAGTTCACGCCCGAAAATCCCCGGCTGGTGGCCAACGCCACGAGCCGGGGTCCGCTACGACGCGCTGGCGGGGGCCGCTGTGGTGCCGCCGATTTCCAGGAACGGCGGTACCAACAGGTGTTCGGCGGCACCGCCGCCCAGCCGGGCGGTGGCCGCGTGCACGGCAGCCGTGGCCAGCTCCGGCCCGTTTTGGCCGATCGAGGTCAGGTTGATGTGCTCAAGCCGTGCCAGCCGCGAGTTGTCGTAGCCCACCACGGAGATATCCTGCGGGACGCTCACCCCCGCCTTGCCGAGCACATCCAGCACGCCCAGCGCACAGCGGTCGTTGAAAACGACTTTGGCGCTGGGCCGAACCTGCCCGGCTGGACGGCTTCCACCCCACACTTATTGGGCAGGCGGCACGCGCCGGAAAGCACATCTTCTGTGAAAAGCCGGCCGGGCTGACGCTTGCCGAGCTCGACGCAGCCCTGGTCGAGGTGGAGTCTGCTGGCGTGCATTTCCAGATCGGGTTCAACCGCCGTTATGCGGACGATTTCGGTGCCGCTAAACGTGAGGTTTCCGCCGGGGTCATCGGGCGGCCGCAGCTGCAGCTACAGCAACGGCGCCGTGGCGGAAGCAAGCTTCAGTGCCCTCTATGGCTATGACGTCCCCGGCGAAGTGTTCGGGTCCAAGGCCATGGTCCAGACGCGGCGGAGCATGGCGACCTCGGCACGCCGCTACACGGCCGACGGTGTTTCGGCCCAGACGCCACGGCTGAACATTGAACTCTTCGCCCAGGCCTACACGGATGAGCTCGCGGACTTTGCCGCAGTCATCCGGGGCCTGCGAGACGGCAGCCCCACAACGCGAAGCGGTGTGACTCCCGGTCCGGGAGACGCGCGGCGTGCGCTCAGCATCGCGCTGGCCTGTATGGATTCCGTCCAGCGGGGCGGTCTTTTCCTCCATGACAGGCTACAGCGCCGGTTGTGTGGTCGATCCGGCCACGGTCGACGACGTGGTGCGCACCGCCGAGTAGCTCATCCCCACCGCCCTGACGCTGGGCATCAGTCGGATGGTGGTGCATTCGGCAGAACTGGTGAACGGCGCGGCCGCCCGTCCCAGCTACCGCTCCACGGGCCAGATGTGGTTGACCGGTCAGCGGACCCTGGCAACGTTGGGCGGGCTGGGGGACAAGTACGGGCTGACGTTTTGCCTTGAAAACCTCAATACGGTCCTAGACCATCCCGGGATCCCACTGGCCAGGGACACCCTGGCCCTGGTGGAGGCCGCCGGGCACCCCAACATCAAGGTGATGCTGGACCTCTACCATGCACAGATGGGGGAGGGGAACCTCATCGAGCTGGTTCGCTCGGCCATGCCGCACATCGGGGAGATTCAGGTCGCGGACGTGCCCGGCCGTTGCGAGCCGGGCACCGGGGAAATCAACTACACCGCCGTCGGCCGCGCGCTCAGCGAGGCTGGATACTGCGGAACTGTCGGCATGGAGGCCTGGGCGCAGGGCGACAGCGACGCCGCCTTGGCCGCCTTCCGTGCGGCGTTCACCCCGCGGACCTGAGCCCCGGCGTCGTCAAGCGTGCATGGTCAGGGCGTGTAGGAGCAGCACTGCTGCCCCGGCTTTGAAGAACCGGGGGCAGCAGCTCATCCGCCGGCACTGTGCTGCCGGGCACAAGCCTGGCCAGCAGAAGCTCGCCCGCCCGCCGCCCGGCGGCATGGCTGGAATTGTCCACGGACGTCAGGCTGATCCGCCGGAGTTTGGCCAGGGGCGTGTTGTCGTAGCCGACCACGGACAGATCCTGCGGCACGGCGAGGCCGCGCTCTTCTGCGGCGGACATGACACCCAATGCGGCCATGTCGTTCACCGCAAAAACGGCAGTGGGCCTGTCCAGGCCGCCGAGCAGCTCGCCGACGGCCCTGTAGCCCCCCTCCTCCGTCAGGTCCCCGGGTGCTGTGCGAATAAACTCACCCCGGCCAGCCGCCGCCATCGCCCGCTCGTAGCCTCGCCGTCGGGCCGCCCCGACGGCTGTGTGGTCCGCGCCCACATGGGCAATTCTGTGGTGGCCCAGGGCCAGCAGGTGATCCACGGCCAGGCGTGCACCAGCTTCGTCGTCGTTGGTCACCACCGTGACATTGGCACTCGGGGCTGACGGTGCGCCCAGCGCCACGGTTGGCACCAGTTCGGTCGCGGCGGACAGGCTCGCGCTCGCGGGCATGGTGCCCACCAGCACCAGCCCCTCAACGTTCATCTCAAGCAGTCTGGGCAGCAGGGACTCGCCGCTGCGGCTGTCCAGACGGAAGTCGCCCATCACCATTTGCAGTCCGCGCTCGTTCAGCACCGAGTTCAGGCCCTCAACGGCCTCGACGAACCATGGATTGCGCATGTCATTGAGGACGACGCCAATCGTGCGGCTTCGCGACTCGCTCAGAGAGCGGGCGGCAGCATTCGGGCGGTATCCCAGCTCCCGGACGGCAGCCGCGACAGACTCGCGTTTGGCGGCGCTGACGTAGCCGGTTTCGCGGAGCACCAGGGAAACCACTGACTTGGAAACCCCTGCCGCGGAAGCCACGTCGAGAATGGTTGCGGCTCGCTTTCGGGCGGGTTCGCTCACTGCTTCCTCCAGTTTGTTAATACAAAGTCTTGACGCGGATCGCTGACTTCCCCTAGTCTAGCAAGCAGATGTTGGAGCGTTCCAATATTCTTCAATACCTGGGTTCGGATCCCGGTTTTACTTGCAAAGGAACACCATGAGGAACGTAACTCTCGGCCTGGTCGGTGTAGGGCGGATCGGCGTCATGCACGCCAGTAACATTGCCACGCTCAACGAGGTGCTCAACCCGCAGGGGATCAACGTGCAGCTCAAGCTCACCGACGTTGCCGCGGATCATGCCCGCAGCGTGGCCAGCGGGCTCGGTGCGGAATTTGTGCCGTCCGTGCAAGAGCTCCTCGATTCCGGTGTGGATGGACTGATCATAGCCACCGGAACGGGCACCCACCCGGAGCTGATCCGTGCCGGGGTGGACGCCGGTGTACCGGTTTTCTGTGAAAAGCCCGTCGCCATGAATGTTCAAGACGCGCTCCCGATTCTGGACTACGTCCGGGAGAACAGCGGCACTGTCCAGATCGGCCACCAACGCCGTTTCGACACCGGCTATTTGGAGGCCAAGAGATCCCTTGAAGCCGGCGAGTTGGGTTGGATCCACACCCTGCGCGCGGTCACCTGTGACATGACGCCCCCGCCGGTGTCATTCCTGAAATCGTCCGGGGGCTTGTTCCGGGACTGTTCGGTCCATGACTTTGACATCCTGCGCTGGCTGACTGGCCGCGAAATCGTGGAAGTCTACGCCAAGGGTTCCAACAATGGCGATCCTGCCATCGGTGAGGTGGGGGATGTGGATACGGCCCTAGCCGTGGTGACGTTCGACGACGGCACGGTAGGAACTGTGTCGGCGACCCGTTACAACGGGGCCGGACACGATGTCCGGCTCGAGATCCAGGGCTCCGCGGGGTCGGTCATGGTGGGCATGGATGCGAAGATGGCCATGGCCTCGGCGGAAAACGGCATCACGTTTCCCTCCGGTGAGGCGCACATGACGTTCGCGGAACGTTTCCACCAGGCATATCGCTCGGAGATTGTCGCATTTGTGGAACTCATCCTCGGCCAGCGGGAGAACCCCTGCACTCCGGAAGACGCCGTCGCCGCTTCCCGGGTGGCCGATGCTGCGCAAGAATCACTTGAAACCGGCGTTGCGGTCAAAGTCGCACTACTATCCCCAAGGACAGCACAATGAGCTCGACAATTGCCAGCCAAATCGCCGCCGCCCCGATCTCCTGGGGTGTGTGCGAAGCCGAAAACTGGGGACACCAGCTTCCAGCCGAACGGGTCCTGCAGGAGATGAAGGAGCTCGGCATCAGGGCCACCGAGTTCGGCCCGGTGGGATTCCTGCCCGTTGAACCACGGCCGCGCGCCGAGGTGCTTCGGCGGTTTGGACTCACGGCCATCGGCGGGTTCTTCCCATCGGTGCTGCACCAAGAAGGCAACGATCCGCTTCCGGCGATTGAACGCGAACTTGACGCCTTTGAAGCTGCTGGCGCCACGGTGCTGGTGCTCTCCGCAGACAGCGGTGCTGTCTCCTACGACGAGAAACAGGAGATGACCGAACAGCAGTGGGCAACGTTGAGCAGCAACCTGGCCGAAGCCGTCAGGCGGGCCGCGGACCGCGGCATTCAGGCTGTACTGCACCCTCACGTGGGAACCATGATCGAATCCGCCTACGCTGTCGACCGGCTGCTCAACGCAACAGAGGCCAACATCTGCCTAGACACCGGCCACTTGCTGATCGGGGGCACTGATCCGCTGGCCCTGGTTCGCAAGTTCGCCGCGCGGGTGGGCCACGCACATCTGAAGGATGTCAAGGTTGACCTTGCCGGGCAGGTTGGCCGTGGCGAACTGGGATTCACCGATGGCGTCAAGGCCGGCATGTTTGTCCCGCTAGGCCAAGGCGATTGCGGCATTGCCGAGATCGTCGCCACGCTCAAGGCCGTCGACTACACGGGCTGGTATGTCATGGAACAAGACGCCATCCTGACCGAGGCGCCGCAGGGTGCGGGCCCAGCCCTCGACGTCCGCACCTCGATCGATTTCCTCTTGAGCCTGTAGTCAGTTCCGGCTCGCCGGGACCTCGGCCTGAGCCAGGGGCGCCCTGCCATTGAGTTCCCCTGCGGGCACGCACGGATCAGCAAGCGGAAATTGTTACTGCGAGACCTGATCAGACCCGCAGGGAAACTAGGACTGCTTTGGTCGGCATCCTTAGTGGCTGGCCCGGGCCGTCGCACTCGTACCGCTGGTGAAATTGTTCCAGGCGCTGGGTTTGTACAACACCTTCTGGGCACTGCTCATCCTCTACACGGCCTTCCGGATCCCCTTTTGTACCTTCCTGATACGTTCCTACATGTTGGACTTGCCTCGGGAAGTCGATGAAGCAGCCGAAGTTGATGGGGCCAGTCGCGCGGTGGCGTTTTGGCGCGTCATCTTGCCAATGTGCCGCCCCATTCTCGTCTCCGCAGTAGTGTTGAACATCCTTTTCACCTGGAATGAATACCTCTTCGCCATGGTCTTCACCAGTGGTGGAGATATCCAGACACTACCCGTGGGTCTGACCTCACTGATGAGCAAAAACGGCACGGAGTATGCTGTCGTCTTTGCCGGCATGGTCATTGCGGCCATCCCCGTCGTCGTCCTGTTCTATGCCAGCCAGCGGTACTTCATTCGGGGGCTGGCCGACGGGATGGGTAAATAGCGAGGCATACGGGACATTGGATCGATTGCTGAGATGATGATGAAATGTATGCGGAACTAGCTCTTGGTGGAGGCAACGCGATCTGGCGTTCGAGCGGCGACCAAAGCGCGATCATTCCGGCTGATGGATGTGTGGACCTGATCCTCCGGGACGAAGAGGTATTTGTGGCGGGCCCATCAACTAGTTGGATCCAGACGCGCGCCGACGACGACGGCGGCACCTTCGGTTTCCGCATCGCGCCCGGTGGCGCGGCAAGTTCGCTTGCGCTCGATCTCGTAGAAATCAGGGACCAGGTTGCGTCGTTGCCCTGCATCATGGGACGTGACGAGGCCCAGCGGGTGCGCAACGTGCTCGAGCGGGCCCGAGTATCGTGGCCGGACGTACCCGAACTTGCCGCTGCCTTCAGTGCAGCATCACACCGAGACCGGTCATGGGTCTCGTTCGTCCGCCGCCAGGCGAGTCGTGGAATACCGCCGTGGCAGGTAGCTGAAATGCTCGATTGCTCGCCAAGGACGTTCCGACGCCGGATGCTCACGGATTTTGGCTACCCCTACCTGACGCTTGTGCGCATCAATCGTGCGAAGCGGGCACAGGCGCTCTTGAGGGAGGGAACTAGCCCCGTCGAGGCGGCGGCGAGGGCAGGCTACGCCGACCAGCCGCATCTCTCACGAGAGTTCGGCCGTCTGGTCGGCGCGAGCCCTGGTCAGTTTTTGTCGAGCTCGGCGTAAAAGTCGATGGAATTGCCGTCGGGGTCAAGGAGCGTGGCATAGCGCTGGCCCCAGTGCGCGTCCCACGGTTCGACATGCGAGGTGTAACCAGCCTTGGTTAGCTCGGCGAACGCCGCATCAACGGCCGCGGGGCTCCCTTTGTCGAAGGCCAGAGCGATGTGATGCCCTCCGGTTGGTGCAATGTAGCCCGAGTCGAATCCAAGAATTGTTTCGATGGTGTCCCAGGCTAGCGTGGTCCCGTCGTCGAGCTTCGCATCAACGTGCTGTGCGGCGTCTTGATCGTCGTCTATGCGCACACCGAGGGTGCGGTAGAACGCCAGCGAGGCGGCCATGTCCTTGGTGACAATGCCGATGAATCCGAGTTTTAGTGTCATGCCTTCACTATATGAGCCTAGAAACCACACGTCTTGAACAAAACGGCCAGCACAGTGCCCCTAAACTTTGCTCAAATGACGTGCAGGGGCTGGCGTCTCCGGTTTCCCGACAGCCCGGGTTTTGTGCGTTGGTCCCGGGGCTTTCCGCTTGACGGCTCAGAGGAGGTGGGTCATGGCGGCCCACTGAAGGAGAATGACTGTCTTGCCGTCGACGATCCTGCCCGCGGATATCATGGCAAGTGCTTCATCGAAGGGAATCTCGAGAACTTCGATGTCTTCACCTTCTTCCGGTAGACCGCCTCCGGCCGTTGTACGGTCGTTCGGACTGTAGGGTGCGGCGTAGAAATGGACGCGCTCCGTGACGGAACCGGGGCTCATGAAGAGGTCAAAAACATGGTGCAAATCTCCCAGCGTGACCCCGAGCTCTTCGCTGGCTTCCCGCCGGATAGCAACTTCGGGAGCATCGTCATCAAGCAGGCCTGCTGCCGTTTCGATGAGCATGCCGTCAGCGTGCCCGTTGACGTAGGCCGGGAACCGAAACTGCCGGGTCAGCAGGACAGTTCTCCGGACAGGATCGTAGACCAGGATTGTGGCACCGTTTCCCCGGTCATGAGTTTCCCGCTCCTCCACGACCTGTTGGCCGTCGCGCCGGCGATACGCGTAGGTGGTTCGGCGCAGAACGTGCCACCCGTCGGACGTCACATCGACCTTGGTGATCCTGACGTCCGGGTTACGGTCCAGACCGACACCTGCACGGTCCAGCCTGTACGGCCCCGGTTGTCAGGGACCTCCACACCGGGCTGTCCACCTAGGAGATTCCCGCGGTCTAGTCTCACTGAATGGTGTCCGTTAGTGTCGAGGTAGCGCCTGGGACCTCATCCAGACTGTAATAAACCGGTATGCCACGGTCGCGGGCGATCGCAACGTCCTGGTCCGCGCCTTGTGACTCACCGGCCAGCCTGAGGACCGCATCGCATCTCTGGAGAAGGCGTTCGGCCGTCGGATACATCACCTGACCGGCGATCGGATCCGACAGATCCTCCACGCCGGCGCTATCCAGGACCGGGAGCGCCACCCATTCCCCGATCATCGGCAAATGTCCGGCTTTGAAGATCGGCCATGCCGCCTGCTCGAGGCGGGAAAGGTTTCGGCGCAGCAGCTCCGGGTCATCCCCTGTCCCGGAACGGTAGGGGCCAGCAATCAGGATCATCAGGGATTTGGTCATAGCCACTAGACTAGTGCAAAAACGTGCATGAATCGGAAGGAACGCGAATGCTCGCTGCTGAACGCCACTCAATCCTCCTCAATCGCCTCGCCGAAGAGGGAAAGCTGATAGCGAAGGACATCGCGGCCGAGTTGGGTCTATCCGATGACACTGTTCGCCGTGATCTCAGGGAACTTGCTGCCGCGGGACTGTGCCAACGCGTGTATGGCGGAGCCCTGCCTGTTCCGTCGGCGGCTGCGGACTACGCCGCCCGCGCCAGTGTTCAGCCGGACAGCAAGGACCGGATCGCCCGGTGCGCCGCCCGCTTCATTGGGCAGGGGAGTACCGTCATCCTCGACGGCGGGACAACCACACTCGCCGTCGTTCGGGCGCTTGCACCTTCCCTGTCCTGCACGGTCATCACGCATAGCCCCACCATCGCCGCAGCACTGGTGCCGCATGCGGGCATCGACGTCTTTCTTCTGGGAGGTCGTCTTTTCAAACATTCGGCCGTCACATGTGGTGCCGCCGCGGTGGAAGCAGCACAGACGATCTCTGCTGATCTGTTCCTGCTCGGTGTGACAGGTGTGCACAGTTCGGAGGGGCTGACCACAGGGGATGTTGAGGAGGCGGCCATGAAGCGGGCGCTCGCGGGCCGGGCAGCCGATACCTACGTTCTCGCTAGCACCGAAAAGATCGGCGTCGCCTCCCGCTACCAAGTCCTGCCCCTCAACGCGATCGCCGGAATCATCACAGACCGCCCACACAACGATCCGACACTCAGTGAGCTCCGAAAGGATGGCACTACGCTCATCGACGCGGACGCTTGATCTCTGCTGCGGAACTCCTGATAGCGAATGTCGCCGTCGGTAGCGGCGCTCAAACACGACGAATGCTCGTCGCGGGACACATCCTCAATCTCGCGGGACTGTCGTGGTAGCCGGGTCGTGCTTTTGCGGGTGGTTCGCGACTGACTGAAGGAACAGGGGAATCAAGGGGTCTCTGCTCTCGATGAGCCAAGCGGTCCCGATACTCCAGACTGCGGATTCGAGATCGAGAGGAATAAGTTGCACCCCGTCAGGAACGATCGCTGAGGAACTGGCAGGCACGAGGGCGGAACCCGCTCCGGCAGCCACGAGGGCCAGAACAGTCAGCAAGTCGGACGTCTCGTACAGTACCTTCGGGCTGCAGCCCAAGTCCTTGAATAGTTTGTTGGTTTGGGCCGCCAGCCCGGGGCCGCGCGCCGGTACAAGGCGGATCAGAGATCCGGCGTCGAGCCATTTCCGCAATGATTCGCGACCGGGCTCGGGAATTGCCTCACCGCGTGGGATGGCGAGGGCTAGCTGATCGTGGCGAATAACCCGCGTGGCAATGTCTGGTGGGGCCGGTAGGCGAACAAAACCAATGCTGAGTGCCCCGTTACGGATAGCGGCGAACTGCGCGGACGACGACATGTCTTCGAGCCGGATATCGATTCTGGGGTGGCTGGTCCGGAAGTCGGCAACGGTGCGGGGAGCGACGTCGATCGCCGACATCCCGAACCCCACGTTGAGTACACCTTCTGCGCCCGCTGCCACGCGCTTCATGCGCTGGGCAAGGGCGTCTGCTCTGCGCACCAGATCAATCGAATCGACGAGCAACGTCCGTCCGGCCGGGGTCAGTAGTGCACCGTGCCGGCCCCTGGTGAACAACGTACTTCCTGTTTGCCGTTCTAGGACTTGAATCTGTTTGGTGAGGGCGGGCTGGGTGGTAGACAACGACCTCGCTGCGGCGCCGAAGTTCTGGTTTTCAGCAACGGCGATAAATGAGCGCAATAGGCGTAGTTCCATTCCCCAACTCTATCGAAAGCCCTCTATCGATTCGCTTGTACGATGCATGCGACTAGGAAGTACTATGTGGCTTCTATTCCGCAATGGAATCAAAAGGTGCCAAAGATTCATTAGACAGAATGTATTGCTGCTACAAGCATTGGAGGTGTCACTACAAAGGAGATCCCGATGCCCAACGATTCACAGCCCACTTTGCGCGCCTCAGTTGTCCAGTTTGAAGCGGTCCCCGACCGTCCGGACCGCAATCTCGAGATCGTCCGCCGGCTTGCAACCATCGCGGCGGAGGACGGGGCGCAGCTCGTCGTGTTCCCGGAAATGTGCCTGATTGGCTACTGGCACCTTCGCAAACAGACATCCGAACGCTTGCTGGAGCTTGCCGAGCCCGAGAGTGGCGCTCACATCAAGGCTGTCCAGGGATTCGCCCGTGAACTAGCTGTCGGCATCGGCGTCGGATACCTGGAGGCGGGTGCCGACGGTCTGCTCTACAACTCCTACACGGTATGCCTGCCAGACGGCGCTCTGCATACACACCGCAAGATCCACGCGTTCGAACACGACGCCATCGAGAGCGGCTCGCAGTTCACGGTCTTTGACACACCGTGGGGCGTCCGGATCGGAATCCTGATCTGCTGGGACAACAACCTTGTCGAAAACGTTCGTGCAACCGCGCTCTTGGGCGCCACAGTGCTCGTGGCCCCTCACCAGACCGGTGGCACGAACTCCCCAAGCCCGCAAGGAATGAAACCTATCCCGGCCGAGCTATGGGAAAACCGCACAGCAGATCCTGCCGCGATCGAAGCCGCTTTCCGTGGGCCCCATGGCCGCGAGTGGCTCATGCGTTGGCTGCCGGCTCGGGCCCACGACAACGGAATTTTCGTTCTCTTCAGCAACGGTGTAGGCCGAGACGACGACGAAATCCGCACGGGAAACGCTATGATCATCGACCCCTATGGGTCAATTATCGCCGAAACTTGGGTCGCCGACGAGGCGATTGTCACAGCCGATCTCGACCTCGGCCTCATACCGCTTTCAACCGGCCGGCGTTGGATTCGGGGGCGCAGGCCGGAGCTCTACGCCATCCTGAACGAACGGCAGGGTCACGAGTTCGGTGCCCGCGCCGCACGTTTCTCGCAAGATCCGGTCGAAATTTTGTAGTCAGTCATCCCCGTCTGTTATGAAATCTTCGCCGCCGGCTCAGCCTTCGCAGCAAATGGGCTGGGCCGGAACTGGTGCTCGCTGTCGTGGACTTCGGCGCGGCGGAACTGCCCTTCATTCAACCCGTCACGAAGGGGACCAATCATTTTGAGCCGCAGAATCACTGTCGCTGCAGCCCAACTCGAGCCCGTTCCGCTGTCGTTTTGACAGGCCCTTGCTGGCTGAAAATGGTGCTGTCAGCCGACCATCCTTGGCATGGTGTCTTGCCCGTGTCTAACCAATGATTCGGGTGTTGCCACAGAAGCTGGGCTGGCAGAACGGACTGCGTTAGCCAGTTACCCTTTGGTTCTCACCTCGAAATGAGGTCCTGACGTCCCTCAGCGTTTCGAAGCGACACCGCTAAAATGAACAGAATACGGGTCCACCTTCCAAGGAAAGACTGGTCGGGACATGAGGGAATGGCTTTGGCAGCACAGGATGGCCACCATTCCGTTGGCCATCGTGCTGATGGCTTTGGTATCACTTTTGGCATATTGGGCTAGCGGTTTCTCCTGGCCTGCGCCACTCTTCTTAACCCTGTTCAACGCACTATTGTGGGCCGGACTCTTTTGTCTCTACGTGAGGAAAGCCCGAATACGCAAGCGCACCTTGGAAAGGCAAGGCATCATTTCCTATATCCGGTATCCGGATTCCCAACTAGGGTCATTGCAGGACAGATGGGCAGGCGGCACCGCCACCTGCAAGCCGTATCAGATCACATTCCAAGAGGTCATGTCCGGCACCGATATCTCCTTGGGAACGCCCACAACACTGGATGTAGTCAGCGTCGCGGGCCGTCCAGGTCCCGTCACCGGTGGCATGAGGAGTTACCTGCCGCTGGGGATGAAGGTTATGTCTCTTGCTTTGACTCACGGCACCGTGGAGATAGCTGCAGCACCTTTGGATCTGGCCATCTTGGAACAACAACTACTCGATGACGGGCACACAACATGATCGGGGCCCGATCGAATTTGAAAACCAACCGCGAGACTATTCACAAGGAAGACGTGGACAGCTATCCCAAGAGAGATTCTGTGCGGGACGAGTTGGGAGTGTGTGTGATCAACTATCTGTAGGCCATTTCAGCCAAGAATGTGAGCCAAGTTAGTGGCTCGTTTCAGGCCAAAAGAGCGCTAAGAATCAGGCCAGTCATCTCCCCTCCAAATCATGGTTTCGGGGTTGGCCCTCAGATAGAGATCACTCGGTGGTTCGGGGCCTTGTCCAGAGTGTCAGGGACATGAGCCCGCCACCACCCAGATAAGTTCCTTACGGCGCTGCCATTGCGA